>CAKRTY010000258.1 GCA_934402125.1 uncultured Anaerosacchariphilus sp.
TCCGACACCGTCTGAAACACGGTTGTAATCCTTTCCCGCAGCTCCCTGGCACGTTCTTCGCTCAGATTTTCCGCAAACAGATAATCCCGCACGTCCGTATTGCCGGATACGATATAGGAAATATTTTCCATGTGGTTGATATAGGAATCAATATCATTGTTTACCTGGCCAATCAGCTGGGAAGTATATTCCCTGGAATTCTTCAGGACCGTATCCTCCGTATACTGCAGAGAAATCACCAGATAGGTCAGCAGCGAAAAGATGATCAGCGCGCTGAAGGCCACAATGATAGACGTGCGGATACTGCGGAACCGCATCAGCAGGCTTTTTTTCATTTCTTCCGTTTCTCCTTCGCGTACTCCGTAGGAGTCTTTCCCGTGGCTTTCTTAAAGGCTACGCTGAAATAATGGGGATCGGAAAAACCAACCTCCTCGGCCACCTCATAGGCGCGCTTGGAAGTATTTTCCAGCAGCTGCTTTGCTTTCTCCATTCGCTTCTTGGTCAGCGCCTCAATAAAGGTTTCCCCGGTATGAGCCTTGAACATAGTACTGAAATAGCTGGTACTCATGGCCAGATAGGTGCAGACGGAGTTCAGCGTCACATCGGAATTCATATAATTGCGCTCGATATATTCCAGCGTCCTTTGTGCCTGTTTTTTTCCATAGCTGTCCCTCTGCTCGTTCAGCAGCCGGGAGATATTTTTGCAGATGGAAATCACATCTGTGGACATATCCCGCAGCCGTTCATAGGTATAAAGCCGGTTCATCAATTCTTTTTCCTCTTTATAGATCTCCGGCTCCTGATCCTCCTCCAGATCTGCGCTGTTCACCACGCTGAGAAGCAGATTCTGCAGATAGATAATGGCGCGGGTCCGGTTCACCCGGCGCTCCCGCAGCTCCTGGGCAAAATCGCGCACCTCTTTTTCAATCTCCTCTGAATTACCTCCCTTTACTGCCGTGAGCACCCGTTCCGCCCAATGGGGCACGTCCACCGGGGCGCTCTTGCGGGCGTCCAGCATACCGGATACGAGGATCTGAGATCCGCCCAGCAGCCATTTCAGTTCCAGGGCTGCCTTGGCTTTCTCAAAAGACTGGTACAGCTTCATCCGATCCTCCACCGTCTCGCCCACGCCTATGGTAGTCTCAATCAAAAGCAGTTCCCGGATGGTTGCCCGGATCTCTGCCAGCACAGTTTCTGTCTGTTTATCCAGTTCCTTCTGATCTTTCCCGCTGAAAATGATCACGGTCCGGGCGTCCATGTTCTGGAATACCGCGCCCAGTCCCTTCTGCTCTACCAGCTCCTGGGTGATATTATAGATGGAAAATAACGCCAGCTCCTCCCGCACGCCTGAATACTGGTTCAGGAACGGAGTCAGATCGTCTCCCTCCACAATAGCGGTATTATAGAAGGGCCCCGGAAGGGATACATCCAGATCCCTCATTTTCTCTTCCAGCTCCTCCGGATGCTCGTCCCCGCGCAACAGGCTGTTCAGAAAACGTCCGCGCAAAAGAGGCCTGTTGCTCTGATAGGCCCCTTTTAATTTCTTTAAAGTTTTTCGCTTGCTCCGCGCTTCCTCCAGCTGCTCCTTCGCCTTCAGAAGCACTTCCGTCAGTTCCGACGGCGTAATCGGCTTCAGGATATACTCCATGACCTGATAGCGTACCGCCTGCTTGGCATACTCAAATTCATCGTAGCCGCTGATAATAATGGTCCTGGTATCCGGACAATTCTCGTAGATATATTTTGCCAGCTCAATACCGTCCACATAGGGCATACAGATATCGGTCAATACCAGATCCGGTTTTTTTGCCCGGATCACTTCCATGGCTTCCCGTCCGTTTTCACAGCTTGCCACCAGCTCAAATCCCAGTTCCCCCCAAGGGATATTTTCGCCGATTGCCTCGCGGATCAGGGCCTCGTCATCCACCAGCAATACCTTATACATAATGCTCCCCCACACTTATTTTACCCGATAAACTGATTGATCAGATTCATAATCTGGTCGAAGAACCGGGTGATAAAATTGCCCACCTTCTCTGTATCAATTTTATCCAGATCCAGTCCCATTCCCTTCAGCTTGTTATAAATCTCAGTCGCCTGTCTGGAAAGGGCGTCCACATCAATATCCAGCTTGCTGATCTTATGCATCAGCTCGATCAGCTGCTTGATCTGGGCGTCGGTCAGCTTAATATCAAACTGCTTCATGGCGTCGCGGATGATGGCTTCGATATCTGCGTCGCTGTCAATGTCGCCGGCCAGAACCTGCTGCTTGATATAGGCAATCATATCGGAAGCCGTCTCGGAATTCCCCAGGGAATCTCCCAGATCTCCGGTCACTACCAGCTCGTTGACCGCTGTCTCCAGCGCCTGCTCATCTACCTTGCTGTCCGTCATTTCCGCGTAACCCTTTACCGCTCCAATGAGCGCTGAGGTTCCGGAGATATTGGTGGGAGCCGCCACGAATACGTTGGCGTCCTGAAGTCCTGCGGTCAGCAGGGCATTGGTATACATATCGATGGTACAGTAGCTGATATTATAAGTAGTTACATTCAGTCCCGCGCCCTCGTCGGCCGGACGAATCAGTACGGAGGACAGTGCTCGGGTTCCGATTACCGAAGAAGAAAGATAGGAATCCAGATACTGGTGCTCCTCACTGTTGGTAATACTGATCACGTCATAATCGTCCAGGTCGCCTTCATCGATACCCAGAAGTCCCAGCACCGTCGCCCTCTGATCGGCTTTTAAGTCCGCGCCCAGAGCCAGAATCGGCTTTTCATCGGAAGCAGCCTCTGCTGTAACTCCAAGCCCCAGAACCAGAGTCATTGTCAGTGCCAGTGATAACAGTTTCTTTGTCAGTTTCATGATTTTTTACCTCCCGCTTTCCGTCGCGGCTCAGCAAGCCGCACGTACAGCCATGCGTAGAGATCCTTGTAGACCGTGGCCCGGTCTGTCTCATTCAGGATCTCATGTCTGTCATTTTCATATAAAATCCAAGTTACATCTTCCATACCGGCCG
>CAKRTY010000259.1 GCA_934402125.1 uncultured Anaerosacchariphilus sp.
GGAGAACTGCGGTTATACCCTGCCGGAAACAGATTCTCTATAGAAGCAAAACCCGGTATTGAAACCATGCCCCTTTTCATGTATAATAAGTTTGGTATAAGTCTGCAAAATGGGCAGACGTTTCTACCAACCGCCAAACTGGTTGACTACCCTATTGGTAGTCATTTTTTTATTTCAGGAGGTAACAGAAATGTATGATGTATTAATTGTAGGAGCAGGGCCGGGAGGCATCTTCACCGCATATGAATTATTGGAAAAAAGACCGGATTTACGGATTGCTGTTTTTGAAATGGGAAATGAATTAAAAAAACGCCACTGTCCCATTGACGGCGATAAAATCAAATCCTGTATTCACTGCAAAAACTGTTCTATCATGAGCGGCTTTGGCGGCGCCGGGGCATTCTCAGACGGAAAATACAATATCACCAACGATTTTGGCGGTACCTTGTATGAGTATATCGGGAAAAAATCCGCCCTGGAATTGATGGAATATGTAGATAAGATCAATCTGGCTTTCGGCGGCGAGGGCACAAAGCTGTATACCACTGCCGGCTCCAGTCTGAAAACCAGCTGTATGCAAAATGGCCTGCACCTTTTGGACGCCTCTGTCCGGCACCTGGGAACGGATATTAACTATATCGTTCTGGAGCATTTATATGATCATCTGAAAAAGAACGTAGATTTTCATTTTAACTGTTTTATCAATAAGGTGGAAAAGCTGGAGCAGGGATATCGGATCTATCACGGGGATTCCTGTTATGAAGGAAAAGAATGTGTAATTTCCGCAGGACGGAGCGGCAGCAAATGGATGGAGCAGGTATGTCGTGATCTGAATATCCATACCAATTCCAACCGCGTGGATATCGGCGTGCGTGTGGAGCTTCCCGCCGGAATTTTCTCCCATCTGACGGACGAATTATATGAAAGCAAGATTGTGTACCGCACCTCCAAATACGAGGATCTGGTGCGCACCTTCTGTATGAATCCCAAGGGAGAAGTCGTAAACGAGAATACCAACGGAATTGTTACCGTAAACGGACACAGCTATGAGGATCCGGCCAAGCAGACCAATAATACCAACTTTGCGTTACTGGTTGCAAAGCATTTCTCAGAGCCCTTCAAGGATTCCAACGGATACGGAGAAAGCATCGCGAGATTAAGCAATATGCTGGGCGGCGGCGTCATTGTCCAGCGGTTCGGCGATCTGATCCGGGGCCGCAGAAGCACTCCGGAAAGAATCAGCGAATCCTTTACCGTGCCCACCTTGAACGCCGCGGCGGGAGACTTAAGCCTGGTTCTTCCGAAACGAATCCTGGACGGTATTATCGAAATGATTTACGCGCTGGATAAGATTGCGCCCGGAACCGCCAATGACGATACCCTGCTGTATGGCGTAGAAGTAAAATTCTACAATATGGAGGTCGAGCTGGATCACAATCTTATGACCTGTCACGAAGGCTTATATATCATCGGCGACGGAAGCGGTATTACCCATTCCCTGTCCCACGCTTCCGCAAGCGGAGTCTACGTGGCCAGACAGATTGCCGCCAGATTATAAAATTCCCATCTTTATGAGGTAGTAAATGAAAAAAAATCACGACTTAAGCGCCGCGGCGCTGCATATCCTTGCCATGACGCTGATGTTGATGGATCATCTCTGGGCTACGCTTCTCCCGTCCCGGGACTGGCTGACCTGCGCCGGAAGACTGGCCTTTCCCATCTTTGCGTTTATGGCAGTGGAAGGATATTTTCACACCCACAGTTTTAAAAAATACGCCCAGCGTCTGCTGTTATTCGCGGTTCTCTCTGAGATCCCCTTTGATCTGATGTACGGCGGGACCTGGTTTTATCCGGTTCACCAGAACGTAATCTGGACGCTGCTTCTGGCTCTTCTCGGCGTCCATCTGATGGAGACTGTACGCAAAAAGCAGAAAACCTGGCTGTACCTGCTGGTGGCCGCCCTGGTCACTGTAATCTGGGCGATACTGGGAACCCTGGGCATGGTTGATTACTACGGCGCAGGCATACTAACGGTATTTATTTTCTATTTTTTCCGGGGACGGAAATGGTGGTGCCTGCTGGGACAGTTTCTTGCGCTTTACTGGGTCAATGTGGAGATGCTGGGTGGTCTGATGTATCCCATTCACCTGTTCGGAAACGAATTTGAGATCTGTCAGCAGGGATTGGCGCTACTGGCGCTGGTTCCCATCTGGCTGTACCGCGGACGACAGGGCTATCACAGCAAGCCCTTCCAGTATCTGTGCTATGGATTTTATCCGTTGCATATGCTGGCGCTGGCAGTGATTCTAAATTATGTAAACCGCTAAGCAAAGGGGCTGCCGCACGAATTTAAGTTTCGTGCGGCAGCCCCTTTCTTATTTCTTATTCAACAATTCATACATTACTCCCATAATTACAAGAAAAAGCAACAAATATAGAGGAAGTATCCGGATCGATATGTGATTTGCAAGCAGACCAAAGAAGGGTGGCATCAGACATATGCCGACATAGGCGCTTGCCATCTGAACTCCTATCATGGCCTGCGAACGTTCTGCTCCAAAATATTCCGGTGTAGAGTGGATAATACAGGGATATATAGGCGCACAACCCAGACCAACCAGGGAAAATCCAATCAGGGACGCATGATTTCCTCCCAGGGGCAGCAGCATTACCAGAATTCCCATCAGTATAATACCCTCACCCATACGAACCATCTGTTCATCCTTCCATTTCATGGCTATAAAACCGTTGATTCCACGTCCGACGGTAATACCGATACAAAACATTCCGGCAAAGGAAGCAGCTGTTTGGGCGTCAATTCCTTTTGCAAGATTCAGGTAGCTGCTTGCCCAAAGCATCGTTGTCTGCTCGACAGCGCAATAGCAGAAGAAACAAAGTATGATTGCCTTTGCCCCCGGAATCGATATAATTTCCCTGAAGGTGAGCGGTTTCCCACTCTTTGCTTCCTCTCCTGCAGGATTCAGAGGAAGCAAAGAGTGGGAAAC
>CAKRTY010000260.1 GCA_934402125.1 uncultured Anaerosacchariphilus sp.
TCGGGGCGGGTCCTAAGGTCTTTCACCCACCTATGAGCAAGCTCATGTGGGCTTAGACCTTTTGACCCTGGCATCATGTTATAAAATTACAGCTCGATCTTGCCGCTTTCCTTACCGTTGATCACATAGTAAGCCGCGCTGTCTTCCGGCTTTACATACAGATCCAGGCTCTTGATAGAGGAAGCTCTGTGTCCCAGCGCTACCCACTTCTCGGTAACCAGCTCGGTCAGTGCCGCGGTGCTGATCTCTTTTCCTGCGAACTGAACGTATACGTTCTGTACCGCTTCCTTCTTCTCAGCCTTCTTAGCCTCTGTCTTCGGCTTCGGACCGCGCTTTGCGGGAGCCTTCTTAGCCTCTGCCTTCGGTGCCTCAGCCTTTGCGGGCTCTGCTTTTACTTCTGCCTTTACGGGCTCGTTCTTTACAGTCTCTGCCTTCGGCGCCTCTTTTACTTCTGTCTCAGCCTTCACTGCTGTCTCTGCTTTTGCTGTCTCTACTGTCTTAGCCGGAGCGTTTATCTTCACGTTTTCTGCCTTTTTAGTGGTCTGTGTTACTTTTTTAGCAGTCATACTAATCCTCCTCTGACTATTGCACTTCCAAATTATTAACAGCGCCTATTATAGTGCATTTTACCAGATATTGCAAGCGATTTTTGGGAATATTGCCCATTTCAGGCCAAATGATCCACATAAACAGGATTAGCGCAGCGCATGAATAAACAGACCGCTCCGAAGCTTCGGCTCAAACCAGGTGGACTTAGGGGGCATCAGGCGTCCCGCGTCTGCCACGGCAAAAAGCTCCCCGATAGAGGTAGGATACATGGCAAAAGCCACCTTCATATCCGTATGTACCCGGCGCTCCAGTTCAGATAAGCCCCGGATTCCGCCGACGAAATCAATGCGTTTATCTGTCTTTGGATCCTGAATTCCCAATACCGGTTCCAGAATCTGCTTCTGCAGAATGGATACATCCAGTCCCTCCACCGGATCATCGTTTTCGTACTCCGGCTTCAGAGTCAACAGATACCATCGTTCTTCCAGGAACAGTGTCACCTGTCCCTTTTTCTTCGGATGCTCCGCACCTGTCAGTGCTTCCACCGTAAAGATCTTCTGAACTCGGTCTAAAAATTCTTCCGGCGTAAGCCCGTTCAAATCCCGGACCACGCGGTTATAATCCATAATCATCAGTTCATCGTCCGGGAAAATCACAGACAAAAAGTAATTAAACTCCTCTTCTCCCGTATAGCCCGGATGCTCCCGGCGGCGCTTTTCGCCCACCCGTACCGCAGAAGCCGCCCGGTGGTGTCCGTCCGCGATATACAGGGCGTCCATCTGATGAAAAGCCTCATAGACGGCGCCGATTTTCTCGGTGTCCGCAATCTTCCAGCCCCGGTGACGGATACCGTCCTCCGAAACGAAGTCAAACAAAGCCGGTTCCGCTTTTACCTCGGCCACCAGCTTCTTCAGCTCCTCCCGGTTCCGGTACGCCAGGAAAATCGGTCCGGTCTGGGCGTCACAGACGTCCACATGGCGCACCCGGTCCTCTTCCTTTTCCCGGCGGGTATTTTCATGCTTTTTAATCACGCCGTTCCGGTAATCATCGATGGAGGCACAGGCCACGATACCGGTCTGACTGCGGCCATTCATGGTCAGCTCATAGAGATAATAGCAGGGCGTATCGTCCTGAACAAAATTTCCGTTTTCCACCATGCCCCAGAGTAATTCCTTCGCCTTCTGATAGACCTCCGGCGCATAGATATCCGTTTCTTCAGGAAGCTGGGTCTCCGCCCGATCGATACGCAGGAAGGATAAGGGGTGACCCTGTACGGCCCTTCTGGCCTCCTCCCGGTTGTATACATCATAGGGCAGGGCCGCGATGTCGGCTTCTTTTCCGGCTGCAGGCCGAATGCCCCGAAAGGCTCTGATCTCAGCCATTAGCAGATCACCCGCACTTTCAGTACGCCTTCCACTGCTTCCAGCTTCTCGATCAGCTCCGGACTTGCGGCGCTCTCCAGATCAAACATGGAATACGCATAGTCCCCGCGGCTCTTATTGGTCATGTTACCGATATTATAGTTTGCCTCGCCCAGAATAGTGGTAAACTGGCTCAGCATATTTTTTACATTTCGATGGCAGATTGCCACACGGGCCGGATAACTGGGAATACCCATATCGCAATCCGGATAGTTGACGGAATGCTGAATGTTGCCGTGTTCCAGATAACAACGTACCTCTTTCACCGCCATACGCGCGCAGTTCTCCTCTGCCTCCTCGGTGGAAGCGCCCAGATGAGGCGTTACGATGACGCCCTTCGCGCCTGCTGTGACAGGATTCGGGAAGTCTGTCATGTAACGGGCTACCTTGCCCTTCTTCAATGCGTCTACCATAGCTTTCTCGTCTACCAGAAGGTCGCGGGCATAGTTCAGGACAACCACGCCGTCCTTCATCTTTTCGATAGCCTCTGCGTTGATCATGCCCTTCGTACTGTCCAGAAGAGGCACATGGATGGTGATGTAATCGCACTCTTTATAAATATCATCCACATTCGTGATATGACGGATATTGCGGGACAGATTCCAGGCTGCCTCCACGGAAATATACGGGTCATAGCCCAGTACTTCCATGCCAAGATGAGTCGCCGCGTTTGCCACCTGTACGCCGATGGCTCCCAGACCGATGATACCCAGCTTCTTACCCTGAATCTCATGACCGGCAAACTGCTTTTTCTGCTTCTCCGCAAGCTTGCTGATATCCTCGTTCATGCGCTCAGACTGTACCCAGTTTACGCCGCCGATGATATCTCTGGCTGCCAGCAGCATACCTGCCAGTACCAGCTCTTTAACGCCATTGGCATTGGCGCCCGGGGTATTGAACACCACGATACCCTGCTCGGCACATTTGGTCAGAGGAATGTTATTCACACCGGCCCCGGCGCGGGCAATGGCCTTCAGGTTCTCCGGGAACTCCACCTCATGAAGCGCTGCACTTCTGACCAGCAGTGCG
>CAKRTY010000261.1 GCA_934402125.1 uncultured Anaerosacchariphilus sp.
GTTGGCCACATCTGTGGTCTCCGCACGGGTCGGACGGGGATTCTTCATCATGGAATCCAGCATCTGGGTTGCTGTGATGATCGGCTTTCCGGTCTCAAAGGCCTTGCGGATCAGCTTTTTCTGAATGCTCGGCACTTCCTCCAGCGGAATCTCCACGCCCATGTCTCCGCGGGCAATCATAACGCCGTCGGCTACCCGCAGGATCTCGTCCACATTTTTGATACCCTGATCATTTTCCACCTTGGCAATGATCTTGATATAATTGCAGTTATTCTCCTCCAGAATCCGGCGGATCTCCAGAATGTCATCGGCGGTTCTGGTGAAGGACGCGGCAATATAGTCAAAGCCCTCCTTCACGGCGAAAAGAATATCTTCTCTATCTTTTTTGCTGATAAAGGGCATCTTCAGCTCCACGCCGGGTACGTTGATACCTTTTTTATTGGAAATGGTTCCTCCGTTTTCTACGGTACAGATAATCTCCTTCTCAGTCAGCTTTGTAACTTTCAGGCCAATCAGACCGTCGTCGATCAGAATGGAATCCCCTTCTTTTACATCTTTTACCAGATTTTTATATGTGATGGATACCATTCCTTCGTTTCCCATCACATCCTCGGTGGTCAGCACGAAGGTCTGTCCCTTCTTCAGTTCTACCTTTCCTTTTTCAAATTCACCGGTCCGGATCTCCGGTCCCTTTGTATCCAGAAGCAGCGCAACAGGCAGTCCCAGCTCCGCGCGGACCTTTTTTACCCGTTCCAGCTTTCCTCTCTGCTCCTCATGGGTTCCATGGGAGAAATTCAGTCTTGCTACGTTCATGCCTGCCAGCATCAGTTCACGAATCACTTCTTCGGATTCGGAGGCAGGTCCCAGAGTACAGATAATTTTTGTTTTTCTAAGCTGCTTATTCATCTTCTTCTCACTCCATTTTTCTTTTCTTTTCCTACTTATTTACCCGCCTATTATAACACCGCAAAAGAAGCGCCGTCAAGAAACGGCGCTGTAAATTTTATGTATAAAATTGTAATCTTCTTATATCACTTGGAGAAATACGCGTAATTGGAAATGGCGTTGGTATAATCTCCTTCCACCGTTCCATCCGGATTCACCAGATACGCCCCGTCCTCGCCTACAAGCCGCGCCTGGATACAATTATACTTTCCTTTTCCCCGGAGAACCGAATCCGGTATCTCAAACACTGCTTTTCCGGAGTCCAGAGGCTGCGTGTAAAACCAGAGGCCGTTGACCTGCAGGGAGATTCCGGTACATTCCGGCACCTCCGTTTCCACGGTAACAACCGTATTTTTCCGAACAGAGGACAGATCCACATCCGATATCCAGACCAGACTGGTGTTTGCGTAATACCCCGTGGATTTCCGGAAGCTTTCTATCGACGCGAACTGCTCGTCCAGCCATTCAAACCGCAGACGGATAAACTCCTTCAGCTGCTCCAGTCCTTCGTCGAAGGTCTGTCCCTGATAGGTTCCCATGCAGCCGCCCCAGCGGGCGTCGTTGGCTTTGGCCGCGGGACGTATGGATTCCGCGTACTGATCGATCTTCCCTCCGTCCCGGATCAGCTCCTCCAGCACCGGTTCCCGAATCTCCTGATATTTTGCCCAGGCCAGCACCAGAAAATACGGATCCCGGATCAGATACCGGTTCCACTGGACGCTCTGATAATAGGTTTCATAGGTGTAATAATCGTTGGTTGTCTGCCAGTCATCCCAGATCCAGGTATCCACGTCATTCAGGCTGTTGCCCCAGGCCCAGTCAAAATCCCAGGCCGGCGACAGCATATACTTTCCGTCCACGTCCTTGTATACAAAAAGACTGTGTTTCATACTGTCCCAGTTCATGGTCAGTTCACAGACAAAGAAATTTACCAGCAGGGAATTCTCATCTAAAAGCTCTGTATAATGGCGTCCATCATATTCTGCCGCGGTAAAATCTCTTTCTCCATAGACCACCTGCTCCCGGGCAAAGGCATGCTCGAAATTGCAGGTGCCTTCCTCTTTGGTTTCATAATGGCTTCCGTCCTCATGATACAGAAAATCCGTACTGTGCAGGGCGTATTCCGCCGCCTGCAGGCTGCTCTGGATATTCTGATACAGGGTCGGGTAAGTTTCCCCTGCCACAGGGCTGACAAAATAAAAGGGCATATGGTAGGCCGTTGTCAGCGACCGCTCTGCCTCCGCGTCATCCATCTCCAGCAGAACTCCGCCGGTGGCCGCAGGAAGCTTTTCATAATCCACATACTGTTCCATGGAAAAGGTATCCGGTACGATCCGGTTATGGGCTGCTCCCCAATCTTCCAGGGCTTCTGAACGGAAGCTTCCGGTTTCCAGCCATTCCAGATTTTCTGTCAGTTCTTCCTCCAGAAGCGCCGTAACTTCCGTCTGCTCCTCTTTTTCAATCAGGCCCCGGCTTTTTAAGGAAGCTGCTATCTTCCGGGCGGCCTCTGAGGCGGTTTTATCCCAGTCATAGACGCTGACCCGTTTTTCTTCCACCCGCACCTGTTCGCTGAGCTGGTAGACGCCATAATATTCTCCATTATAAATAAGGCTTATCTGTCTGGAATCTATCTCGCAGGGTGCTCCCAGTTCCGCAGCCAGCTCGTTCACCAGCTGGTTCCGTAGCAGCGTGGCGTCAATGGCATTGGCCAGCAGCACCCAGTGACGGCTTTCCTCCATTCCCAGAAGGGAGGCTTTTTTCTCCAGCCGGAGCTTAAAGGGACGCTTGGGAAAGCCGGAGGTACTGTTGCCCCGCAGATGAATGGCGGCAGCTCCCTGATACAACTCATTTGCTCCATAGCCCGTTCCGGTAAGCGTCGCCTGCACCTCTGTATTTTTGTCTTTTTTTACCTGTTCATAGTCGGTCTCACTGTCCAGGTACAGCACCGGAAGCACACTCAGATAACGGGAATCCGTAAATACCGTTCCATCGTCCAGCGTCACCTCTGCCCGGATAAACTGCTCCAGATCTTCTTCCTTCGGCGTAT
Organism: uncultured Anaerosacchariphilus sp.; assembly: GCA_934402125.1. Taxonomy (GTDB): domain Bacteria; phylum Bacillota; class Clostridia; order Lachnospirales; family Lachnospiraceae; genus Laedolimicola. The sequence continues at coordinate 2,993 of CAKRTY010000261.1, forward strand.
AGCT
>CAKRTY010000262.1 GCA_934402125.1 uncultured Anaerosacchariphilus sp.
AGCCCCGGCTGCCTAAGGTTCCGTCCCGGTTGGGACAGGTACAGCCGCCGTTCAGCGACAGCTTATATATTTTTTCTCCAAAGCGTTCCTGTAAAGCGTCATTCAGCGAACGGTAGCGTTCCTGTGGCATAAAAATCTCCCTCTGTTTCTTCGTTACCTAATAGTATAGCTTTTTCACCGGCAGAATGTCAAGGAAGGGAAAAACTGTAATTGATATTTGATTTTAATTGGTATATAATAAAACTAACTATGTGAAGAAATAGAGGAGAAGTTATGAATCTGGAAAAGTTTGTGGAGCAAAATGCTCCTAAGAATCGAATTGCTCTGCTGGTAATTATAGATATCTTTTTAATTACTTTATCCGGCTTTCTGTCCCTGTATGTAAGATATGACTTCAGCTTTGGAAAGATGGACATGCAGTATGTAGATTATGAATTGCAGTACCTGCCGGTGGGACTGGCGGTCACACTGCTGGTATTCGTTCTGTTTAAGCTGTATCGGAGCGTATGGCGGTTTGCCAGCTCTGCGGAACTTCTGAACGTAATAGGAGCCTGCTCCGTCAGTATCCTGCTTCAGATCGTGCTTATGGCGATCCTCAACATGCGGATGCCGGTCAGCTATTATCTGATGAAATACATGTTCCTGATAGCAGGCGTGGGAGCCTTACGCTTTACCTACCGTATCCTTCGGATGCTGCAGGAACACCGGATCGGAGAAGAAAAGAAAGAAAAATGTAAGAATACCATGATCATAGGCGGCGGCGAGGCCGGAGCCATGATCATCAAGGAGTTTCAGAATAGCCGTTTCCTGAACCAGAAGATCAGTTGCGTAGTGGACGACAATGTGTCCAAGCAGGGTAAATACCTGCGTGGTATCAAGATCATGGGCGGACGCAGGGATATCCCCCGGCTGGTAGAGGAACTGAAGATTGATGAAATTATCATAGCTATGCCCTCCGCTCCCCAGTCCGAGACGAAGGCAATTCTGAATATCTGTAAGGATACCGGATGTGAAATGAAGGTTCTGCCGGGCCTGTATCAGATGATTAAGGGAGAAGTCAGCATTTCCAAGCTCCGGAAGGTTGAGATCGAGGATCTGCTGGGACGGGAGCCTATCCGGATTCAGCTGGACGCCATTATGGACTATGTATCCGGCAAGACCGTCCTGATTACCGGAGGCGGCGGCTCCATCGGCAGCGAGCTGTGCCGTCAGGTGGCAGCCCACAACCCGAAGCGGCTGATCATCGTAGATATCTACGAAAATAACGCTTACGATATCCAGCAGGAACTGAGAAGGAATTATCCGGAGCTGGATCTGGTGGTTCTGATTGCTTCTGTCCGCAATGAACACAGAATAAATCAGATCTTCGAGACTTACCGCCCGGATATCGTATATCACGCGGCGGCGCATAAGCATGTTCCGCTTATGGAAGACAGCCCCAACGAGGCTATCAAAAATAACGTATTCGGAACCTACAAGACAGCTATGGCTGCGGATAAGTACGGCGTCAAGCGTTTCGTACTGATATCCACGGATAAGGCAGTTAATCCCACCAATGTGATGGGAGCCTCCAAGCGTATGTGCGAGATGATTATCCAGATGATGAATAATCATTCCCAGACCGATTACGTGGCGGTACGTTTTGGAAATGTATTGGGCAGCAACGGAAGCGTGATTCCGCTGTTCAAGAAGCAGATAGAGAAGGGCGGTCCGGTAACGGTTACCCATCCGGACATTATCCGCTATTTTATGACGATTCCGGAAGCAGTCTCCCTGGTACTTCAGGCAGGAGCGCTGGCAAAGGGCGGCGAGATCTTTGTCCTGGATATGGGAGAGCCGGTGAAAATCCTGGATCTGGCTGAGAATCTGATTCGGCTGTCGGGATATAAGCCCTACGAGGATATCGATATCGAATTTACCGGTCTCCGTCCCGGCGAGAAGCTGTACGAAGAGCTTCTGATGAGTGAAGAAGGACTCCAGGAGACAGAAAATAAACTGATACATATCGGAAAACCCATTGAGTTTGACGAAGAAAAGTTCAGGGAGCAGCTGCAGGTGCTGTATGAGACAGCATACAAGGACTATGCGGGGATCAAGAAGATGGTACAGGAGATTGTACCAACCTATACGATAAAAGAGTGAGAGCAGGAGGATACAGGCCAATGAATGAATATCAGGAAACGTATGAAAAAGAAATCAGCCTGATAGAGCTTATGTTTTACTGTCTGAAAAAATGGCGGTGGATTGTAGTAACCATGCTGGTACTGGCAGTACTGGCGGGAGGCTATAAGTACAGGGCAACGGTAAAAAGCAACGCAGTCCAGAGGGAAGCAGAGCTTCAGAAGAACGATAAAAACGAGAGCCAGAAAAAAGAGGTCGTGACGAACCCCAATATCGCGTATTATGAGCTGGCCATAGAGAACACGCAGCAGGAGCTGGAGGCAAGCAGAGAATATCTGGAAAGCTCTGTGATCATGAAACTGGATCCCTATCACGCGAATACCGGAAGCCTGAGCTACTTTATCAATGCAGAGAATATGAGCGAGGCCTCCCTGGGCAACCTGATGGCAGCTTATAAGACCTTTGTTACAGATGGAAGACTGGCGGAGCTTCTGGTGAAAACCAATGGAAAGATAGAGAAATCCGAGCTTCAGTATCTGATAAAATTCAGTACGGAGGAGCTTTCCGGTTCAGAGCAGAGCATATCCGATAAAACTTCCGCAATTTATGTGGCAGGACAGAAGAAGCCGACCGTATTCCGGGTTGAGATCACGGCAGATACAGAAAAGAACAGCCAGGGGTATACAGAGGCGGCGGCTGCGGCGATAGAAGCGTACTCCCAGGAGCTGCAGGAAAAGATGGGAACACATTCCCTGGAGCTTCTTTCCTCCACCCAGATGGAATGTATCGACAAGGATATCGAATCTTATCAGACCAATGTCCTGAATACTTATAATAACCTGTTCACCCAGCTCAAAAC
>CAKRTY010000263.1 GCA_934402125.1 uncultured Anaerosacchariphilus sp.
ATTATAAATTTAAGGAAAATAAGACAGGAAACGCCCTGCAGCAGATGGATGGCTGCAGGGCGTTTCCTGTCTTGTATGTGGTTAAACGGCAGTTTTGCCCGAGGAGATTCTGTTCAGATATTCGCAGAAAATTGCGATAAGATCCTTGGGGCAAGGCGTCTTATCTGTCCAGACAGGGCAGCCGGTCATCTGGATGAGCAGCTGTCGACCGTTATTTTTCATCATTACATTGCGGATAGTCCGAATGTCCCGTTCCACGTTGCTGACCGTGGTGGCATGTTCAAAGGCAATGGTCATATAAATTTCCTTTTTGATACACTGGAGGCGGGTAGGATCCTGAATGGCCAATTCCACGGCGCGGATGAAATAATGATACCCACAGTAGTGACTGAATACGCCAACTGAGCTTAGTAGGGTCTGGATTGTTTGTTTCATACTAGAAAACTCCCCTCGTGATAAAAATAAACAAACAGATACGGTGAAATGTTTGTTGTATGAAATAATAACGGATAGAGGGATAAAATTCCTTCAAAAAAATAAAAATGAAAGAAAAATAAAAAAGTACTTGCATTTTCTCGGTTGCTTGACTATAATAAACCAAAACCTTAAAAGACAAATGTCCGCGAGGGAAAGACATTCCGGAATGAACCGGTGAGGAGGAGCGAAACATGTATTCATTGGATGAAGTGAAGGTGACAGACAGCGAGGTAGCAGCAGCGATTGAGGCGGAGATGGCGCGCCAGAACAGCCATATTGAGTTAATTGCATCGGAAAACTGGGTATCCAAGGCAGTGATGGCAGCCATGGGAAGCCCGTTGACCAATAAATATGCGGAAGGATATCCGGGAAAGCGTTATTACGGCGGCTGTGAATGTGTAGACGAAGTAGAGCGTCTGGCAATCGAGCGGGCAAAGAAGCTGTTCGGCTGCGAGTATGTGAATGTACAGCCCCATTCCGGCGCCCAGGCCAATATGGCAGTGCAGTTCGCCATGCTGAAGCCGGGAGATACGATTATGGGACAGAACCTGGCCCACGGCGGACATCTGACCCACGGAAGCCCCGCCAATTTCTCCGGCACCTATTTCCATGTGGTACCTTACGGAGTCAACGATGACGGCGTGCTGGACTACGACGAGATCCTCCGGATTGCGAAGGAATGCAGACCGAAAATGATCATCGCAGGAGCCAGCGCCTACGCGAGAACCATTGACTTCAAGCGGTTCCGGGAGATTGCCGACGAGGTGGGCGCTTACCTGATGGTAGATATGGCGCACATCGCGGGACTGGTGGCGGCAGGCGTGCATCCGAGCCCGATTCCCTATGCCCATGTGACGACAACCACCACACACAAGACCTTACGGGGACCGAGAGGCGGCATGATTCTCTCCGACGCGGAGACGGCGAAGCAGTTTAATTTCAATAAGGCCGTATTTCCGGGAATCCAGGGCGGCCCGCTGATGCATGTGATTGCAGCCAAGGCAGTCTGCTTCCAGGAGGCGCTGCAGCCCGAATATAAAGAATATCAGCAGCAGATTGTGAAGAACGCCCAGGCACTCTGCAAGGGACTGATGGACCGAGGAATCAAGATTGTGTCCGGCGGTACGGATAACCATCTGATGCTGCTGGATCTGACGCCCTTTGATCTGACCGGCAAAGAAGTAGAAAATCTGCTGGATAGTGCCAACATCACAGCCAATAAGAACACCATTCCCAACGATCCCAAGTCCGCGTTTGTGACCAGCGGCGTCCGTATCGGAACTCCGGCAGTCACAGCCAGAGGACTGAAGGAAGAGGATATGGAGACCATCGCCGAGGCGGTAGCCCTGATGATCAAAGAGGGAGAAAGTGCCACAGAAAAGGCGAAGGCCCTGGTTAAGAGCCTGACAGACAAATATCCGCTGGATATGTAAAAAATACAGAAAAAACAGTGTGTGCCCCCGGAGCCGGACAGCGGCTTCCGGGGGTTTTTGACGGCCTGGATTTAGGCAAATTAAGAATTATTTAAATAGTTTTTCGTATATCTCTGTGCTATACTGAACATATATAACACTAGATATGGCAGCCGGCGGGAAAATAGCCGGGCTGCGCGCACAGGAGAGAGAGCATGGCGCAGAAAAGAGAACCTGTGATTCAGGTAAAGAATCTGTACAAGATCTACCGGGTCGGCGAGAACAAGGTACGGGCGCTGAACGGTGTGGACTTGACCATCTACCGGGGCGAGTTTTGTTCCATTGTGGGAACCTCCGGTTCCGGTAAGTCAACGATGCTGAATATGCTGGCAGGTCTGGAGAAGCCCACCAAGGGCGAGATTGTCATTGCAGGACAGCATTTGGAAAAAATGAATGAGAATCAGCTGGTAAAGTTCCGGCGGGAGCATGTAGGCTTTATTTTTCAGTCCTTTAATCTGCTGGGAACCATGGACGCGGTGGAAAATGTGGCTCTGCCGTTGATGTTCCGTGGGATCCCGAAGAAGGAACGGCTGGCGAAGGCAGATAAAATGCTGGATCTGGTGGGACTGTCCAAGCACAAGGATCATCGCCCCAATGAGATGTCGGGTGGTCAGCAGCAGCGTGTAGGCGTGGCCAGGGCGCTGGTACTGGATCCGGAGATTATCTTTGCGGATGAGCCTACGGGAAATCTGGATTCCAATACATCGGCAGAGGTCATGCGGCTGATGCAGAAGATTGTGCGGGAGCGGAACCAGACGCTGGTTATGGTAACCCACGACAATCATCTGGCCAGCTTCGCGGACCGGATTTTCCATATTATAGACGGTAAGATTGTGAAGATAGAAGACAACCGAAATAAATCAGAGCAGATAGAGGGGGAATAAGAAAAATGAAGAATAAGTGGATGAAAAAAATACTGGTGCTGATGATGTGCGGCGCACTGGCGGTTCCGGCGGCGGGAATGGCGCAGCCTATGGTGGCGCAGGCGGAAGAAACAGATACGGCTGACGCAGCATATAAAA
>CAKRTY010000264.1 GCA_934402125.1 uncultured Anaerosacchariphilus sp.
GGGTATCGCCGATGTGGATATCCGCAATACCGGAGATAGCCACGATGGATCCCACGGTTGCTTCGGATACGTCCACTTTATTCAGACCGTCAAACTCATAGAGCTTGCTGATCTTTACTTTCTTAAACTTGTCCGGATCGTGATGGTTTACCATGACCATGTCCTGATTGACACGGATGGTTCCGTTGTCTACCTTACCGATACCGATACGGCCTACATATTCGTTGTAATCGATGGTACTGATCAGAACCTGGGTTCCGGCCTCCGGATCTCCCTCCGGAGCAGGAATATAGTCCAGAATGGTCTCAAACAGCGGAGTCATATCCTTCGGCTCCTCGTCCAGACTGCGCATAGCGTAGCCGGCCTTGGCGGAAGCAAAGATGAAGGGGCAGTCCAGCTGCTCGTCGGAAGCGTCCAGATCCATGAACAGCTCCAGAACCTCGTCTACTACCTCGTTGGGACGTGCCTCCGGACGGTCAATCTTATTAACGCAGACGATAACCGGAAGATTCAGCTCTAGGGCTTTCCGCAGCACGAACTTAGTCTGGGGCATTGCGCCCTCAAAAGCGTCAACCACCAGGACAACGCCGTTTACCATCTTCAGGACACGCTCTACCTCGCCGCCGAAATCCGCATGGCCCGGAGTGTCGATGATATTGATTTTTGTATCTTTATAAGTGACTGCCGTGTTCTTGGACAGAATGGTGATGCCTCGCTCACGCTCGATATCGCCGGAGTCCATGACACGCTCCGCGACCTCCTGATTGGCGCGAAATACGCCGCTCTGCTTCAGAAGCTCGTCTACCAGTGTGGTTTTACCATGGTCTACATGGGCAATAATTGCAATATTTCTGATATCTTCTCTTTTCATAAATCATTTCCTCAATATATAAAACTTCGTCAACCCATATAGTTTATCACATTTTCGGCTAATTACAAGGAAAATCTGGTTTCCCCTAAATTTTTTTAAGGAAGGTGTTCTAAATGGAAAAATCTGGGCATATATATTTATGAATAATACAGGAGTCCGGCGGAAACAGGCAAAAAACGCGGTTTCCAAAGGCAGAAGAAGGGAGAACACAAACTATGTCAGATAAGGTAATTGAGAACAACCAGGTGTCGGTAAGCGGAGAAATTGTATCGGGATTTACGTTCAGCCATGAGGTATTCGGAGAGGGTTTCTACATGATGGATCTTCTGGTCCGCCGTCTCTCTGATTCGGCGGATCTGATTCCGGTGATGATTTCCGAGCGGCTGATTGACGTAACGGCGGATTATGTGGGAGCCTTTATCCGTATCGGCGGACAGTTCCGTTCCTACAACCGACACGAAGAGAAGAGGAACCGTCTGGTGCTGTCGGTATTTGCCCGGGAGGTGGAATTCCCGGAGGAGGAGCCGGAAAATGCCAAGACCAACCAGATTTTCCTGGACGGCTATATCTGCAAGCCTCCGGTTTACCGGAAGACGCCTCTGGGCCGGGAAATCGCGGATCTGCTCATTGCGGTCAACCGTCCCTACGGGAAATCCGATTACATTCCCTGTATCTGCTGGGGGCGGAACGCCCGCTTTGCCTCCGGCTTTGAGGTAGGCGGCCACGCCCAGATCTGGGGCAGAATCCAGAGCCGGGAATATGTAAAAAAGCTCAGTGAAACGGAGTCTGAGCGGCGGATTGCCTATGAGGTGTCCGTGAGCAAGCTGGAGTACGAATACTGATCCCTTGCATTTCCTTCTGTTTTGTTGTATGATAGGTTTAATTTTTAAGGTATCATGAAACAGATGTTTCACAGCTCCTGTATGAGATGCTGCTGTGAATGGAGTGAACGGTAAGGGAGTATAAAAAATGGGGAAAACACATGTAACTGTCTTTTGCGGCGAAGGAAAGGGCAAGACCTCGGCGGCGCTGGGACAGGGAATCTTCGGGGCCAGCGCAGGAAAATCCGTCATTATTATACAGTTCCTGAAGGGGAAGGTCGGAGAACGCATTGATTTTATCAAGCGTCTGGAGCCGGAAATCAAGGTATTCTGTTTTGAAAAATCGGATCTGAGCTTTGAAGAACTGTCGCCGGAGGAGCAGCAGGAAGAAATTATGAATATCCGCAACGGTATGAATTTTGCCAGAAAGGTTCTGACCACAGACGGCTGCGATATTCTGATTCTCGACGAGGTGCTGGGTCTGGTGGATAAGGGAATCATCAGCATAGAGGAAATGAAGGCGCTTCTGGAGGCCGGAGACGGCGATACCGAGCTGGTGCTGACAGGAATCCAGATGTTTGACGAGCTGTATCCCTACGCCGACGACGTATTTTGCATCAACACACTGAAATAAAGACATTGACAAGCAACAGTCACTGTGCTAGTCTAAACATAGTTCATATAATTAAATAGGAAGAAAGATAGAGGTTGCGTTTTCCATAAGTACCTTTTCGGATATGGCAGGCATAGACGAAGAAGAGGGAAAGGGGCTGACGCCGAAAGAGATTGTTTCCTGTAAGTGGTTTCTTGGGCATACCGTGAAGAACGATATGACTGTCATCAGTATTCTGATGGGGCGCTATCCGGGGAATAACACATAAGAAACAGGATTCTTTTGGGGCGGCCATTGCAGGTACGCCTCATTTTTTAACCTTTATAGTTTCAGACCAGGAGGAAGAAAAAATGGCTATTTTTAAGGGAGCAGCAGTTGCAATTGTAACACCGTTTTTCGAAAATGGAGAGATTAATTTTCCGAAGCTGGCAGAGCTTCTGGATTATCAGATTGAAAATGGCACAGACGCCATCGTCATCTGCGGAACCACCGGCGAGTCATCTACCATGAGCCACGAGGAGCATCTGGAGGCGATCCGCTTTACCGCAGAGCATGTCGCTAAGCGTGTGCCCGTTATCGCAGGAACCGGATCCAACTGCACCGAGACAGCAATTTATCTGTCACAGGACGCAGAAAAATACGGT
>CAKRTY010000265.1 GCA_934402125.1 uncultured Anaerosacchariphilus sp.
TCTCCAGGCCATACTTTATATGACCGCTTCCGTCCTGACAGGCGTAGCCCTGATAGGCCTCATAGGTATCCGCAGCCTCTTTTTGCGCACTGCAGCCCCACAGCATGACTGCGGCCACCAGAAGCGCCATTCCTCTAATCCTCTGTCTCCTTTTCATTTCTTATCCCCCTGTCGTATCGATAATAAAACTGAACCAATCCGATTCTGGATTTTGTCCCCGTCTTTTCATTGAGACTGGTAAGGTGCCGGTACAGCGCCGCCCGGGATATCATCAGCTCCTCTGCTATGTCCTGGACATTTTCATCTGATACCAGCAAAACCTTCAGCACCTCTCTTTCCCGTTCCGTCAGCGAAAAGCTGTCGGCAAAGATCCGTAGCCGTTCCTCCTCGCTTCTCTGATCGGATTCCTTCTCACCGGCTTCTTTTTTCCTTTCTCCCGGACGGAGCGCGCCGGAATAAAGAAAAAACAAGATAGAAATCAATACAAGCAATCCAAGCAGAATACTGTCTTTTACAACCGGACTTCCCGACTTCAGAAGAAGCAGGGACAGGGAGCCGGTGCCAAAGGCGCAGATATTATTGACGGCCCTGCCCAGTCCCGCCCAGAGCCTCGGACATTTCATCCGGGCAGAAAGCCTCATAAAGCTGCTTGTAAAGAATACCACAAAGAACCCGGCGGACAGATAAAACACAGCCAGTCCGGCCCGGAAGGAGCCTCCGTTTTCCAGCACCACGATACAGAGAACCGACAGCACCGTCACACAGTACATGAAAAGATTCACATACCGGTGTTCCCGGCTGTCAAACAGGATACCCGCCAGAAGTCCGCTTCCTGCCAGAAGAAGCCGGGGCCACTGTCCCACGTCCCCTCTGCCTGCCACATGTACCAGTGTCACTGCTGCATCCAGTGTAGAAAAAATGCAGGTAATCAGCGCCACGACCAGAATCAGCCAGAGCCCCGCCCTTCCGGCGTTCTCCGGCGCAGCTTCTCCAGGAATTTCTGCCATTTCCGGTTCCCCGGCCTCCACATTCAGAAGCAGTACCGAAAAGATGGCCGCGGAGACAGCCAGAACCACAGATTCGACCATATCATTTTTCACCAGGTTATTATTCAAAAACTGAAGAAAAATTCCGGCTGCATAGGAGATACCGACTGTCCTGGCCAGCCACTCCTGATCCGCCCTCTGCGCCAGCCAGTAATGTACTGCGCTCCCGGCCATTCCCATCAGAATGAAGCAAAGGCAGCCAGCCGTCACAATTGTCCTGTAAGAGGTGTGCTGCCAGATCACGAAAATACAAATCACACCGGCCAGGGCTCCTGCAAATACCAGAATCTGCCGAAGCTTTTCCTTTACTTTTCCATAGGAAGCCATCGCAGGATAAAGGAGAAATCCCAGAACGCTGGCTCCCAATACATAGCCCTGTGCCGTCACCACCTGCTCCGGTCCTGTAACCAGAGCCGCCATATTGTCGAACTGATATTCGGTTCCCAGAAAAATAAAATTAAAAAAGGCAAGCGCCAGCATAAGTGTGAGCACATTTCCATCTATCTTTCGTAGCTTCATCTATTTTCACTCCGTTTGTATCTGTCTTTGATAATTTTATTATAAACAAAAGTCTCACTTCCACAAGGTGACATTCGTCTCAAACTGTTCTTTTTCTTTCAAAAGGCTCTTTTTTCTCTTCTGCCCTCTTTTCTGTGGATCCGTTGCAAATGATACATTTGTCAACTGCAAGACCTTTTCTGCCTGTGTTAGACTGAAGACAACCGTATCATGCCAAAGAATAAAACCACCGAAAGGAGAGTCCCTTTATGGAATACCAGGAAGTAAAATGCAGAAACTGCGGGAGCCCCATGCGCGTCCCGGATACTGCCGACCGAATCCGTTGCCCTTACTGCGGCACCGAATACATTTTAAAATCACACAACAATCAGAAAAATTCTGTCCACGTTATCAACTACGGCGGACGGGGCGCGCTGTTTCAGTCCTACCTTCCTTCCGGGTGGGATTACCGCGTCTTTGATGACAATGATTCTGTCTCCACACTGGCCACTGTATGCAAAGGACTACAGGTTTTTCCACAGGACATGTCCGCCCAGCTTCTGTTCTATCCCTTTGCCTTCTACAAGGATTCCGCACCAAGGACTTCTATCTTTTCCTCCCTGGGGATTCCGGGACTGGCCTCCGGAGGCGAATATCAGTTAGATCCTATGTCCATGGCCTGCAACTGCCGATGGCTTGATCTTCCCCAGTATGCCCGGCGACGGATTATCGGTATCGCCTCGCGCCTTCTTCCGGGTTCCCTTTCTGAACCGGAGATCTATCCGGTCTCCGGGGAAGCCCTGCAGCCAAAAGCTCTGCTTTTTCAGCAGACAGCCTCCCGGAAGCTTCAGAAACAGACGAACGTATTTCCCGGCAAATTCGCCTTTCGGATCTCAGCAGGCGGTCAGCTTTATGAAGGCTTTTTTGCTACCATTCTCGCCCGGGTTCCGAAAAATCCAAATGCTTCCTCCGGGGATCGGATTACAGATTTTCTGAAAAAAGGAACCGCCTTTATGGGTGCCATGTACGGCATTGGCGGTCCGGATACCTCCAACTGGGGGCGGGCCTTTGACGCTCTGATTCTATCTCATTCCTCCGGCTCTGCCGCTTCCTCCTGTGAAGCTGTCTTTGACCGTTTCCTGAAGGAGCTGAAATATGGCCCCCTCTATTTCGCGCTTCAGGAGGAGGAACTCCAGCGCGTCCGGCAGGTACAGCTTCAGGGAGCTATGACCCGGCAGCAGAATGCCATACGTGCTTCCCAGAACCTTTCCCGCACCCTTTCTGAGACCTCGGACATCGTCAATCAGGCCTGCCAGGATCACAGCCGACAGATGGATCACATTTACGCCCATTCCACCGATGGTATCCGGGGTGTGGAAAATTATCGGGATTCCTA
>CAKRTY010000266.1 GCA_934402125.1 uncultured Anaerosacchariphilus sp.
GGCTCGAACCCATGACCTCTCGCGTGTGAGGCGAACGCTCATCCCAGCTGAGCTATACTTCCGTAGTTATAAAATGTTTGTTCCATGGACCTGAAGGGATTCGAACCCTCGACCTCTGCGTTGCGAACGCAGCGCTCTCCCAACTGAGCTACAAGCCCTTGTTGTTTCTATGCTTCATTGTAGCACTTTACCACAGGAAATCAAGAGAGAATTCCATAAAAAAAGCAACTTTTTTCCGGAAAATTCGCAAGAATCTGAAATGAACAGGCAGATTCGTGATATAATTGCGATAAAACAGAAATCCATAGTATAATAAAAGCAACATCAGGATACGGGAAAAAGAGGAGGTTATCGTATGATTTCATTTGAAAATGATTACTCAGCAGGAGCCCATCCGCGGATTATACAGAGATTGACGGAGACGAACATGGAGCCGCTGCCGGGCTATGGCTCAGATGTATATTGTGAAAACGCGAAACGAAAGATCCGGGAGGCGACAGAGTGTCCGGAGGCAGCGGTAGAATTTCTGGTGGGCGGTACCCAGACCAACGCAGTGGTCATTGATTCCATGCTGCAGCCCTACGAGGGTGTGGTAGCAGCCGAGACCGGCCACGTAAGCTGCCATGAGGCGGGAGCCATCGAATATACCGGCCACAAGGTGCTGACCCTGCCGCAGCACCAGGGAAAAATCGACGCAGACGAATTAAAAACTTTTCTGGAAACCTTTTATGGGGATAGCAGTTATGAGCATATGGTATTTCCGGGGATGGTGTATGTGTCCTGGCCGACAGAGTACGGTACGCTCTATAGCAAGGCTGAACTGGAGGCCATCGCGCAGGTTTGCCACACCTATGAGATGCCGCTGTATCTGGACGGCGCCCGCCTGGGCTACGGTCTCATGAGTCCGGAGGCGGATATGACTCTGCCGGATATTGCGCGGATCTGTGACGTCTTTTATATCGGAGGCACTAAGGTGGGCGCACTCTGTGGGGAAGCTGTAGTATTTCCGAAAGGGAACGCGCCGAAGCATTTCATGACGCGGATCAAGCAGCATGGCGCGCTGCTTGCCAAGGGGCGTCTCTTGGGCATCCAGTTTGACGAGCTGTTTACGGGAAACCTGTACCTGAATATCAGCCGCAATGCCATCGAAATGGCGGAGCAGTTGAAGCGTCTGCTTCATGACAAAAATTATACTTTCTATCTGGAGTCCCCGACCAACCAGCAGTTTGTGATTATGGAAAATGAAAGACTGGAGGAACTGAAGAAACACGTGGCAGTCAGCTTCTGGGAGAAAGCCGATGAGAGCCATACGGTTGTGCGTCTGGCGACGGGCTGGTATACAACCGCAGAGGACATGGAGGAGCTGGGCCAGTGGCTGTAGGAAAATTTGGCGGCCCCCTTTCCCGGAAGCTGGCCGACTATGGGGCTTCGGATTATTACGCCTTCCATATGCCGGGACATAAGCGGCTGATAGGGGAATTTGAGAATCCATTTCATATGGATATTACGGAGATTGACGGCTTTGACGATCTGCACCACCCGGAGGCAGAGGGAATTTTGACAGAGGCCCAGCGCCGGGCGGCGAGGGCCTTTGGGGCGGAGGAGACGCATTTCCTGGTAAATGGAAGTACGGCGGGAATCCTGAGTGCCATTTCCGGCTGCACGAAGCAGGGTGGGACGCTTTTGATGGCCCGGAACTGCCACCGCTCCGCTTATCACGGAGCAGAGCTTCGGGGCTTGAAAACAGAGTATCTTTATCCACAATACCTGGAGGAATTGGGGATAAACGGGGCGGTTTTACCGGAGGATGTGGAAAAGGCCCTGAACGAAAAGAAAGAAATTCAGGCAGTAATGATCGTATCGCCCACCTACGACGGCGTCTGCTCAGATGTGGAGCGGATAGCGGCCATCTGTCACAGCTTCGGGGTGCCGCTGATCGTGGATCAGGCCCACGGGGCGCATTTTCGGTTCTCGGAGTATTTTCCGGAGGATGCGGTGAGCGCAGGGGCAGATGTGGTGATTCACAGCGTCCATAAGACACTGCCCTCCCTGACCCAGACTGCGCTGCTGCATGTGCAGGGAAAGCTTGTGAAGCGGGAGCAGATTCGGAAGTTCCTGTCCATCTATCAGAGCAGCAGTCCGTCCTATGTGTTGATGGCGTCCATCGACGCCTGTGTGGATCTGATAGAACGGGAAGGGCGGGAGCTTTTTGAACAGCATGTGCGAAAGCTGCAGGCCTTCCGGGAGAGCTGCCGGGAGCTGAAATGGCTGTATCTGGCCGGACTGGACAGTGAGAAGGACGGTATATGGCAGTTGGAAGCGAAACTGGCGGAGTTCAGGCAGACGGCGGATTTTGATCGGAGTAAGCTTCTGATTTCTGCAAGGAGAGCGAACCGGATCGGATCTGGATTGACGGGCGAAGAGCTGTCGCGGATTCTCCGGGAACGTTATCATATCCAGATGGAAATGAGCGGACCGGATTATGTGGTGGGAATCGCAAGCGTCGGAGATTCAAAGGAGGGCTTCCGGCGACTGGCGGAGGCGCTGCATGAGATCGATCGGGAGCTCGACAGAACTGATACAACAGAAGGCACAGATAGAAAAGCGAGGAATGAAAGCGCGAAGAGCAGCGCCCTGCCTCGTCTGGAGGCCGTTCTGACCATCAGCGAAGCAGGGGAGGCCGAAGGCACTTGCAGGCCTCTGGCGGCCTGTGAAGGCGCTGTATCGGGAACTTATGTGTATCTCTACCCGCCGGGCATTCCGGTTCTGGCGCCGGGGGAGCGGGTGACGGCAGAGCTGTTAAAATGTGTGGAAGCCTGGCTTACAGCCGGCTATGAGGTACATGGTATGGAAGCTGATTCCGAGGGAAACCCTGCTTTAAAAATAGTGATAAATCATAATTAGCTGTGCAAGTTACAGGAACGGACGGAGTAGAAA
>CAKRTY010000267.1 GCA_934402125.1 uncultured Anaerosacchariphilus sp.
GAATGAATCACTCTTCTCTCATACGGATTCATCGGCTCCAGAGATACCGGTTTTCTGGTTCTCTTAACCTTCTGGGCAATATTCTTTGCCAGGTTTTCCAGGGTCGCTTTTCTGCGCTCCCGGTAATTCTCCGTATCAACCTTTACCCGGATATAATCCTCAGTATTCTTATTCACTACCAGGCTGGAGAGATACTGCAGGGAATCCAGAGTCTGTCCTCTCTTACCGATCAGAACGCCCATATCTGCGCCGTCCAAAGTGATATTCATCTCTCTGTCCTGCGGATTCTGTGTGATACCGATCACAACCTCCATATCCATTGCCGCAAATACGTCCTTCAGGAATTTCTCCACCGGCGCGGTATCTACCGGAACTGCCGGTTTTTCTGCCTTCGGCGCAGGAGCAGCCTCTTCCTTCTTCTCTGCCTTTATCTCCGGCTTTGCCTTCGGCGCTTCCGCCTTGGGTGCTGCCGGCTTCTCAGCCTTTTCTGTCTTAACGGCAGGCTTTTCCTGCTTCTTCGGAGCTTCTTCTTTCTTCTCCGTTTCGACAGGCTTCTTTTCCTTAACCCGTTCCAGGAGCTTTTCCATCTCCTTGTCAGCCTTCAGCTCTGCTTCCATCTCCTCATCTGATTTCTGATGAGCGCGAATCACAGCCTTCTTTCCACCGATTCCGAGAAAACCGGATGTGGGCTGTGTAATTACCTCATAAGCAACCTTATCTCTGGTGGTTCCAAGCTTAATTGCAGCTTCCAGAACCGCATCTTCGACTGTTTTTGCGGAAACCTCAATACTTTCCATATCAGACACCCCCGTCTCTTACTTCTTCCTGTTGCCCTTCTCGTCAAACTTTTCTACCATTCTCGCCTTCGCCGCAATGCTTCCAGGCTTGGCTTCTGTATTCTTATAGAAATCGGTAGAATCCTGAATCTGCTTTGCACGCTCTGCAGCGGTCAGCTCCGGCTTTTTATTGTCTACTGCCTTGGCGCTGGATCTTGCTACATTATTCAGCTTCTCAGGCGGAAGACCGTCTTTTTCACGCTTACGGTTATATTTTTCAATATTCTTCTTGATTTCTTCATCAATATCCATCTTGGACAGATACTTGTTAATCACGAGCTGCTGAACCATACGAACCACGCCGCTCATAACCCAGTACAGACCCACACCTACGGGAAGTACTGCACAGAAGTATACAGACATCAGCGGCATGAAATTGTTCATCATCTTCATGGACTGCATCATCTCGTTATTCGCGTCATCGCCATTTCCGTTGGCAGCTGCCTGAGGCATCAGACGAACGCTCACCCACTGGGTCAGACCGGCCAGTACCGGAATTGCGATAGCCACGAGCAGAAACAGATAATTATGCTCACCCAGATACTGCTTTGCGCTGTACCAGGGAGAGTTGGCAATATTCAGTCCAAAGAAATTGTTGAAGCTATCCAGTGTGGTACGCGCTGTCTCAACGACAGAACCCAGATCCGGAAATGCGGATGCCACGCTGTCCCACTCTGCGGTAGAAGCCTTATTCAATACGTCGATGATCGTGTTCTCCGTAAAGCCCTGCTTCTTAAACTGTGCCGCGCTCTTCAGCCCCATGATCATTTCCTGGGCTCCCTTGCTGTTCATCAGCTCTGTAACCAGCGGATAATATGCGGCTCTTACCTTATCTACGTAAGCCGGAATCGCGTATACCACTCGGTATACAGCCAGCAGTACCGGAAGCTGAATCAGAAGCGGCAGGCAGCTGCCTGTCTGGGAAGTGCCGTACTTTGCGTAAACAGCCTTCATCTCATCCTGCATCTTGATCATAGAAGTCTGATCCTGCTTGCCCTTATACTTTTTCTGAATCGCCTGAATCTCCGGATTCATACGCACAGACATTCTGGCAAACTTCTGCTGCTTATAAGTCAGCGGGATCATCAGAGTGTATACTACGATGGTAAATAAAATAATTGCCAGTCCCACGCTGGGTCTTCCCATGGAATACAGCAGATCAAAAATACGCTCAATCAACCATCCCAGAATCGCAGCGAACTGACTCAAAATCGGCGTGGTATTCCGGGTCAAAAATAAACCTGTCAATGAATAAATCCTCCTTAACTATGGTACGGGATCATATCCACCACTGGAAAACGGGTTGCATCTTAAAATTCTCCAGGCGGCAAGCATGCTTCCTTTGACAGCTCCGTATTTCTGAATGGCTTCCAAACCATACTGAGAGCAGCTGGGATAATAAGGACACTTTGTACGTTTCATCGGCGATAGATATTTCTGATAAAATTGAATCAATCTGATCAATACAATTTTCATTATTCTTTTATAACTCCCTGAAGCTTTCCCAAGTGAAGCAGCGCGCTCTCGATCTCCTTCATGCTGCAATCCTTCGCGCTGACCCTTGCGATGACTACCATGTCCAAACCACTATTGAACATGTCTTCCTGTAGTCTGTAGCTTTCCCGAATCAATCTGGTGATTCTGTGCCGCACGATGCTGTTTCCAACCTTTTTGCTGACAGAAACACCTATTCGATTCGTTTCCAAGCCGTTCTCCTTCACATACATAACCAGATAACGGTTGGCTCGGGATTTTCCTTCCTTATATACAAGCTGAAAATCCCGGTTCTTTTTCAAAGATTCTGAATGCGGATATTTCATACACTCTCCAAAAGTCTCAAAAACTTAAAAGAGAAAAAAAGGCCACATATATGCGGCCTATGCGGATAATTTCTTTCTTCCCTTTAATCTTCTGGCAGCTAATACCTTTCTTCCGCCAGGAGTGCTCATTCTAGCTCTAAATCCGTGAACCTTTGCTCTGGATCTTTTCTTCGGTTGAAATGTCATCTTCATGGTGCCTACACCTCCTATCTATAAAACATCATTCTAATTATATTCATAAAATCCCTTAAA
>CAKRTY010000268.1 GCA_934402125.1 uncultured Anaerosacchariphilus sp.
AAAATACCTTCTGGGACAGTCGCTCCTCCTCCCCGCAGGTACGGTTCAAATGTTTCAGGCTCCGCAGAATCCGGATAGGAAGAACACTTCCCGCCGGGTGGATACAGGCCTCATTGACACTGGTAAACGCCACGTAGAAGCTGCCGCCGGACAGCTTTGCCAGCCGCTCCTTCACCCCAGGATAAAACATGGCAATGGCTCCGTTCAGCCTCCGGGTGGTGGTCACAAGCGGCGCGCACTCCGGACTCAGCTTCTGAATTTCACTGTCCTCTTCCATAAACATTCCCTTTTCACAGGGCGCATGGATACTGTCCACCGGATCCACATACAATCTCGGGGGCGCGGCGGCATAGGTATTTCTCATGGCGTCCTCCCAGATTTGCTTCCGGGGCAGCTTCCAGCTGTCCGCCGTAACCCTGGGAACCTTGATGGTACCCAGCCCTTTTTCCCCCTCATACACGGTCAGATACAGCACCAGCGCCACGTCTCCATACCGTTCATAAACGTATTGGCGCAGCTCCTGTCTGCAGTCCCGGAAGTAAAGCGGGCGAATCTGAAGTCTGTCCCGCACAGCCTCATAATTCCGCATCTGCTCCAGTACTCCTGTTTCTGCCATTTCCCGGGCTGTATCAAGACTATTCTTCACATACTGCCAGACACTGTCCCAGCCCTTCTCTTCCTGCCGTTCATAGAGCTCCTCCATGGAAAAGCGGGAAATCCGTGCCAGACGTTTCCCCTGGTTTTGTGTCACAGTCACATAGTCTCCAAGCAGCACCCCAGATTCCGTCCGATAATAGCGAAGATTGGTCTCCCGGACAAAGGCTTCTTCATAGCCCTCGTCCCCTTCGGAAAGACCCTCCCGGTAAAACCGTATCTCCCCGGGTTCCATTCCCCACTCCTGCTTCCCCGAAAGCTGTGTAAGAAACCTGTCGCAAAACTCCTGATATGTCACGCCATATCCTCCTTAAATTCAGCTGTATTGGTCCGAACCTTCAACCTCCTTATCTGACGTAAACGCTGGCCCATACGATTGCTCTTATTTCGTATGGGCCTTTCAAAAAAATCATGGGATCAATGGGGAAGAAATACCCCGGTGATACAAAAGATTCATCTGATACCAAAAGAATAGCATAGTGTAATGGAATTGTAAATCAGTTCCGTTCGACAGGTTCCGCGGAGTTATTCCAGCTTTCCCTGTATTTTTGCGTAATTTCGCAGCTCCAGAAGACCTGCTGCCACGCCGGCGTCCCCGTCTTCCGGCAGATCCACCGTACAGATCACACGCTCGCAGTTATCCACCAGGCGCTTTGCCTCTGCCAGTGCCTCCGGGCTGATGGCCTGAAAGGCCGGAATACTGACGATCGATGCCGCCAGAGCCTTTGCGGAGGGGTAGTCCAAATCATTTTCCCAGAGAATTCCGGCCGCAAAGGGAAGCTGCTCCCGCTGCAGTCTCCGGAATACCGCCGTCCCGGTGCCGTTTCCGGCCAGCACAAAGACCTTCGGCTCCCCGGCCGCCGCCGGAAGCTCCAGATCTCCGGTCAGCTCGTCGTAGGTTCCCACCGTCATGCCGTACAGCTTCGGAATATAGCCTTCTGTGAAGATCTCCTCCGGCGTGCCGAACCGATCCACCTTATCTCCCCGGACGCAGGCAATCTTATCCGAGATACGGCCCGCCAGATCAAGCTCATGAAGGGACATGATAACCGACAGATTTCTGTTTCGGGACATATCCTGAATAATGGAAAGAAATTCCAATTTGTAGCGGATATCCAGAAAGGAGGTAGGCTCGTCCAGCACGATGATATCCGGCTG
Organism: uncultured Anaerosacchariphilus sp.; assembly: GCA_934402125.1. Classification (GTDB taxonomy): domain Bacteria; phylum Bacillota; class Clostridia; order Lachnospirales; family Lachnospiraceae; genus Laedolimicola. Next base: position 1,813 of record CAKRTY010000268.1, read on the forward strand.
CTGACAGAGGGCCCGGGCCAGCATCACCCGCTGCTTCTGTCCGTCGCTGGTCTTTGTGAAATCCCGGTCCGCCAGTTCGTGAATGTGCACCAGCTCCATGGCCTCCTCCACCACGTCCCAGTCCTCCCCGGACAGTACGCCGAATTTCCCCGTGTAGGGATAGCGGCCTGTGGCCACCACATCCCGGCAGGTCATCATCTCCGGGCGTACCCGCTCTGTCAATACGACGGAAAGCTTCCGGGACAATTCCTTTCCGCTTAATTCCTCCATCTTCTTCCCGTCCAGCACCGCTACGCCGCCCAGGGGCGCCAGCTGCCGGATGATGCTTTTCAGAATGGTGGTTTTTCCCGCTCCGTTGGGACCGATCAGCGTCAGAATCTCGCCCTTTTTCAGACCGATTTCAATATTCCGGATCAGAGGAACGCCATGGTAGCCCACCGTCAGTCCTTCCGTATGAAAATAATACGTATCCATGACTATTCCCCCTTCTCTTTCTTTCTGTGAATCATAATATAGATCACCACCGGCGCGCCGAATACCGCCGTCACCGTACTGATGGACAGCTCGGTGGGGGCAAACATGGTCCGGGCCAACAGATCGCAGAACAGACAGAAGGCTGCTCCGCCCAGGAAGCAGGCCGGAATCATCAGGATCGGCTTCGCCGTTCCGAACAGATTTTTCACCAGATGGGGCACCGCGATTCCCACAAAGGAAACGGGGCCTGCAAAGGCCGTCACGCAGGCAGACAGGACGCTGGATAAAAGCACCAGCAGAATCCGGAAAAGCTGCACATTCAGGCCCATATTTTTCGCATAGGCCTCGCCCATCTGATACGCGCTGATAGGCTTGGACATAAGAAATACGCAGATGGCCGTGATACACACTACGATGGCCATAATCAGCACGTTATCCCAGGTCATACCGGAAAAACTTCCCTTGGACCAGTTGTGGAGATTGACGATATCCGCGTCGTCCGCAAAGGTAACCACAAAGTCCGTCACTGCCGAACAGATATAGCCAATCATGACGCCGCTGACGATGAGCATGGACATCTGATCCATCACCTTCGACATGAGAA
>CAKRTY010000269.1 GCA_934402125.1 uncultured Anaerosacchariphilus sp.
CATCGGCATCCTGGAAAATGATTTCGGGGCGGTGAATGTGGATATGATGCTGCTGCAGGATCTGGAGGGCGAAAGCTGCGAGCTGGAGATGGTTTCCGGAGGCTGCGATAAGGAATGCCACCGGAGGCGCTTCAAGACGAAACTGATCGCGATGGGAATGAGCGGTTATGACCGGGTATTGGTGGAGCCGTCCGGAATCTATGACGTAGATGAATTTTTTGACGTCCTTCATGAGGAACCCCTGGATCGCTGGTATGAGATAGGAAATGTGTTCGCTGTCGTGGACGCGAAATTACCCTTGGACCTTTCGGAGGCTGCAAATTATCTGCTGGCTACAGAGGTGGCTGACGCAGGCGTTGTACTCTTAAGCCGGGTTCAGGAGGCCAGCGCAGCGGAGATGGACGCGACCGTGGCGCATCTGAACCGGGCGCTGAAACAAGTCGGATGCAGCAGGCAGTTGGATAGAGAGATAATACGAAGTAACTGGTTTACATTTACAGATGAAGATTTCGAACGACTGCTGCATGCGGGCTATCAGACGTCCGATTACTGCAAGGAGGCGCAGCAGGAGGATGCCTTTGATTCCTTATTTTTCATGCATGTGAAAATGACGGAAGCAGAGCTTAGAGCCGCGGTTCAGGACGCCTTTGCGGATCCGGCTTGCGGCCGCATTTTCCGTATCAAGGGCTTTCTGCCCGTGGGCGAGGGCTGGATCGAGCTAAATGCCACGCGCCAGGAGACCGTGATAAACCCCATTTCCAGGGGACAGGAAATCCTGATTGTGATAGGGGAAAATCTGTCGAAGACAGCACTGGAAGCGTACTTCGAAAAAGCCGGAAAATAGTTTGATAAAAAATTGACAATTACATAGGGAGCCGCTATAATCAGGATATGGCAGAAAGGCACAGGCCTTTGAAAGAATGGTTCGGGTAACTAGTGACGCAGCAACAGAAAACCAGGAGGAAAAGAGGTCATGGAGAGTTTCGATGTAATTGTTGTTGGCGGCGGTCCGGCCGGTTATAACAGCGCGGAGTATGCGGCGCACCACGGAAAGCGTGTGCTGCTGGTAGAAAAGAAAAGTCTGGGAGGCACCTGCTTAAACGTAGGCTGTATCCCCACAAAGACATTTCTTTACGCAGGAAAAATGTATCATTACGCGAAAGGGGCAGGCGAGGCCTACGGCGTAAAGGTGGAAGGCCCGGTTCATGTGGATCAGGCCGCTGTAACAGCAAAGAAGGACGAGGTTGTAAAAATGCTGGTGCAGGGTGTGGGAAGCGCGCTCCGACGCAGTAAGGTAAAGGTAGTAAACGGAACGGCAAGGCTTGGAAGGGCAGATGGAAAGCTGGCAGTGTTTGTGGGTGAGGAAGTCTACACAGCAGAGGATCTGATTCTGGCTACGGGATCTTCCCCGGCGGTTCCGCCCATTGAGGGAGCAAAGGAGGGCATGGCTGACGGGACGGTCATGACCAGCGATGAGATTCTGGATCTGAAGGAAATTCCCAAGAAGCTTCTGATTGTGGGAGGCGGAGTGATCGGATTTGAGATGGCGGCTTATTTTCAGGAGGTTGGTTCCAGGGTAACGGTCATTGAGATGCTGGATAAGGTCCTGGGTGGAAATGACCGGGAAATCAGCAGTCTGCTTCAAAAGGAGCTGGAGAAAAAGGGCGTAACCTTCCATCTTTCCTCCGGTGTGAAAAAGCTTTCAGGCGGCGTAGTAACCTATGAAAAAGAGGGCAGGCTCCAGCTGGCGGCCTATGACCGGGCACTGCTCTGCGTGGGACGCCGGGCCAACAGTCAGATTGAGGGACTGGAGGAGCTGGGCGTACAGACCGAGCGGGGCGCGATTGTGACGGACGAGCATATGCAGACCAGTACGCCCCATGTATATGCCATCGGAGATGTAAATGGCAAGGTTATGCTGGCGCATGTGGGATACCGGGAAGGCGAAGTGGCAGTGAATCACATTCTGGGCGAAGAGGACGCCATGAGCTATGACGCCGTCTGCGGCGTAGTTTATACCAGCCCGGAGGCAGCCTTTGTGGGAGTCTCCGAGGAGCAGGCGCAAGCCTCGGGACGGGCGTATGAGATTAAGAAGGTTTCCATCAATTTCAGCGGCCGTCACGTGGCGGAAAATGGCCTGAGCGATGGTATCTGCAAGCTGATTGTGGATAAAGAAAAAGGAACGCTTATGGGCGCGGCCCTGATGTCCTCCTATGCATCGGAGTATATCTACGCGCTGGCGCTGATGATTGATCTGCAGGTTCCGCTGAAGCGGATTCAGCGCACCATATTCCCGCATCCGACGGTATGTGAGATCGTGCGGGAAGCAATTATGAGCTGAGAATGTGGGAGAAAACGTGAAGACAGAGGTAACGGCCTGGCATACAGGAAATGCGGGAATTGTAATCCGGGAGCATGATACAGAAAAAAATCAGAGCGTGGCAGTAGGCTTCGATGTATTCGCGAGAGATCCCAATGGGCTCTATCCGGATACGCCGGACAGCGTCCGGGAACAGCTCCTGGATGAGATCGAATCCGGAGCTATCGAAATGCTGGTGTTTACCCATGAGCATGGAGATCATTTCTGTCTCGCAGATACCCTGGAGGCCTTGCGGCGCAACCCGGCGCTCCGGATCCTGTCTACGGAGGCCGTAATCCGGCAAATCCGGGAACGGGAGCCGGAGGCAGGAAAGCTTACGACGATTCGGGCTGCAGAGCAGAAATACAGAGTCGTGGATCTGGGCGCAGTCAGGCTGACGATATTTAACAGCGTTCATATGGGCGAACAGTTCGCGGTTATCCAGAACCTGGTCTGCCTTATAGAGGCCGGAGGGCGGCATATTCTGCTGCCGGGAGACGCAAGGCCGGATCCG
>CAKRTY010000270.1 GCA_934402125.1 uncultured Anaerosacchariphilus sp.
ATGCGACCATGTCCTTGTGAAGGAGATCCTCCACTTCCTGGAACAGTTCTCTCTGGTGCATGCCTGCGCCCAGAATCAGCTTCTCCTTGGGAATCACGATGGCGTAGGCGTCCATGCCGTCCTTTGCCTCGGCTGTGGAGATGGCCTCTCCGGTAGCGGCTTCCAGGGTACAGATGAGATCCGGGAAGGTAGCGGCGCGCTGTCCGTCCTGCTCTGCCAGCATGTACTCGTTCCAGAAGGTGAAGCTTACGCTGCCCTCCTCGCCGGTTACGTCCAGATGTCCGATATCGTAGCCGCCGTCCATCTTCAGCTCATAGTTTGTGATCTTACCCTTGGCCAGAACCTTCGCGTCGTAGTGCTCCTCCAGGAAGGCTACAAACTCAGCGCCGTTTTTACACTGGCTGAAGGCCTTTCCGATATCCAGAGCCTGGGAAATAGCGCCTACCGCGGCGTTTTCCTTCAGATACGCTGCAGTGACCGGATTCCGGAGAACGCCTATCATACCGCCGTCGGCCACAGCGCTCTGGCGGATCACATGGGAGGTAGAATTTAAGGCTCCCTTTGCGACGGTTTCCAGATAGCGGGCTCCGATTCCGCCGCAGGCAGACTGAGTCGTCTGATAATCCGGCAGCAGGTTCAGTCCGATGCTTCCCATGGTTCCGGTGGGATGGGCGCGACCGTTGCTGGGCGCGTCTACCAGCGGAATGCCGGTGAGAGCGGAGATAACCCAGCCGTTGGCTGTGGAGATAGCTCCGTTTTCACAGGAAGTAAAGCCTGCGATTTTCTTGCCGTAGTTCAGCTCAAAATTCTTCAGGGCAGTCATCCAGTGCTCGGCGGTCAGGTGAACATCCTTTGCGGAGGGCGCGCCCAGGGTGGACACATTTACAACCACGTCCTCCGGATCCAGCTCGCTGACGTCCAGCATAGTAAGCCTGTCTGTGTGCTTAAAGGTCTCTTCCAGAGCTTCTCTTCCGGCTGTAAGGGTACCGCCTCCGCCGCCTCCCAGAAGGAGGCCGCCCATCAGGGCCTGTTCGCACAATTCTTTTGTCAAATAAATCATAGGTATTCCCTTTCTGTGAATGTCGTTTTATCTGCGGATAGATTCAAAGAAGGCAAAGGTACCTTCCGCCAGTACCGGGTCGATGACCGGAAGTCCCACTTCCTGCTCCAGCAGCTTTGCGATGCCGATGGTGGTAAGACCGGTGCAGCCCAGAGCGATAACGTCCGCGCCCATATCCTTGATTTTCCGTGCGCAGGCTACGCAGTTCTTCCGGCCTTCGTCGGTCATCAGATCCAGCGTGCTGTTTACGCCCTCCGGCTTCTCCACAGCTACCAGACGCTCTTTCGGCAGTTTGAGGTAAGCTTTCGGCGCGTAGTCGGTAATGCCCAGGACGCCGATTTTCTCACCGTATTTGCCTGCCAGGGCAACGGCAGTTTCGCCGCCGCCGGTTACGGACATATGCGGAAGAGCCTCGCGGATCTCTGCCACGCCCGGATCATCGGCGCAGCTTACGATAATCATATCCTTATCCTGGAAGGATTTTGCCAGCTCTACGATTTTCGGAATGGCAATCAGCTCCAGCTCGTGGCTGTGGATGCCCTCCCACTGATCCGGGATACAGCGGCTTTCTACCTGAATGCCCGGAAAATGGTCCATAATAATCTGACCGTGCATATTTACGAAATGCGGATCGTCAGAGGTCAGCACACGGATCAGGCCGACCTGAAATGGTTTCTTTTCCATACGAATCACCTCATTTTTTTCGGAATTATTTTTTAGATCTGGAATTCTCCGTCTTTAATAACCAGGGTATCATCCAGATACAGGGTCGGCTTCAAAATGATGCCGTCCATATGGCAGTCGGCCTTGTTGACGCCGCCGAAGGAGGTGTTGGTACCGAAGGCTACATGAACGGTGCCGTATACCTTCTCGTCCTCCAGGATAATGCCGTTCAGGATAGCGGCTTCATTGGTGCCGATACCCAGCTCCGCTACGGTGCTGTTGTTCTCATTGGCCAGAAGGACGTCCAGCATCTCGCTCTTCTCGCCGGTGATGGACTGGATCTTTCCGTCCTTGATGACGAATTTCAGCGGAGCGTCCAGCTTGCCGATTCCTACCATGGAGCCGTCCACGATGGTCTCACCGTTTACGCCGTTCTCCAGAGGAGCGATATAAGCCTCGCCGGAGGGCAGGTTTCCGCACTGTCCTGCTTCCCGGTATACGCCGGGGCTGGGAACGCCGTCGCGGCCGTTGAGATCCAGGGTCAGGGTGCAGCCGTCCTTCTCGATTACAGCCTTTTTGGATTTGGTCAGCAGCTCCGTAACCTTGCCGGTCAGCTTCAGAACCTCGTCGTAGTTGGCGGTCATAGCGCCTGCGCTGAACATTTCCTCGGTGATACCGGGCATGGTAGCCACGCGGGTACCGGTTTTCTGCGCCTCAATCTTGGCGTTGGTATGGGTCAGGGACTTGGCGGTGGGGCAGATAACCACGTCGGCAGCCTTCATAGCCTCCGCTACGGTGCGGGGCGGCTCCTCGCCGGAGAGCTCGCGCTCCTGCATTACCATCAGGAGAGCCTCGCAGCCCAGCTCCTTAGCGCCCTCATAGAGCGCGCTTCCGATGGTGAGACGGCTGTCGTCCGTAACAATAAGAACATCCTCTGTGGGCTTTACAGCCAGACAGGAGATCATGACATTTTTTGCGATTTCTTTTAATTCCATTTTCTGTAAACTCCTTATATCATCAAAATTCAAGTCGAACGTCCGTGAGACTTGGCGCGTGATTCTGGTCAGCGAAGCTGACATATTCCTATCAGAATCAC
>CAKRTY010000271.1 GCA_934402125.1 uncultured Anaerosacchariphilus sp.
GTCCTGCCGAGGCAGCGAAGAAAAAGGCTGACGCGGAAAATGAAGAGACAGAGGACGTGCGCGTGGACGCGGAGTTCCTGGAGCTTCTGAAGCACCTGAAAAAGGGAGACGCCGTGGAGACGTCCGGCTTTCATATCAAGGAGGGCGAGACCTCGCCGCCCAAGCGCTACAATTCCGGTTCCATGATTTTGGCCATGGAAAACGCAGGTCAGCTTATCGAGGATGAGGAGCTGCGGGCCCAAATCAAGGGAAGCGGCATCGGTACCAGCGCCACCCGTGCGGAGATTCTGAAAAAGCTGGTGAACAACAAGTATATTGCGCTGAATAAGAAGACACAGATCATCACGCCGACCCTTCTGGGAGAAATGATCTTCGATGTGGTCCGGGCTTCGATCTACGGTCTTTTGAATCCGGAGCTGACAGCCAGTTGGGAGAAGGGACTGACCCAGATGGCAGAAGGGACCATCACCGAAGCGTATTATATGCAGAAGCTGGAAAAGTATATTACGGATAAGACGCAGGCGGTGCTTGCCGCCGATTACCGGAGGGCCTTACGCCCCTGCTTTGACGCGTCCGCCCGTTTTTATAAAAATGAGAAGAAAGTAAAGGAGTCGAAGAAGAAATGAAAGCACTGGAAGTAAACGAACTGTATACCTTAAGTGAGACCCTGGCAGCGCCTCTGCTGGAAAGCGTGACCTATCCCTGGGAAGCCCTGCCGAAGATCCATGATTTCATTCTGGAGTTGGGGGCTACCTTAAGCGAAGAAGAATACGAGAAGCGTGGGGAGAATATCTGGATTGCCCGCTCCGCGAAGGTGGCGCCCACTGCGTCCATTACAGGCCCCTGTATCATCGGAAAGGATACGGAGGTCCGTCACTGCGCGTTTATCCGCGGCAACGCCCTGGTGGGAGAAGGCGCGGTCGTTGGCAATTCCACCGAGCTTAAAAATGTCATTCTGTTCAATAAGGTACAGGTTCCCCATTACAATTACGTGGGTGATTCTATCCTGGGCTATAAGGCGCATATGGGAGCAGGATCCATTACCTCCAATGTAAAATCCGATAAGAAGCTGGTAAAGGTGCATACGCCGGGGGGAGATCTGGAAACCGGAATCAAGAAATTCGGCGCGATGCTGGGTGACGAGGTAGAAGTAGGCTGTGGCTCTGTTCTGAATCCGGGAACCGTAATTGGCGCCCATACCAATATCTATCCTCTGTCCTCCGTGCGCGGCGTGGTGCCGGCAGATTCGATCTATAAGAAACAGGGAGAGGTTGCCGAAAAGCATGAATAAAACAAATGCAGGCAGGCCATTTTCAGGAAGCACTCTGAAATGGCTTGCCATTTTCTTAATGTTTATGGACCATGTGGGAGCCAGCCTGCTGGAGATTTTTATCCTGAATGGCTATGGCAATTCTCCCATGGCAGGCTTTGTGCAGAATGTGGGATTGTGGTGGAACACCGATCGGATACTGCGATATATGGGACGCTCTGCCTTCCCGATTTTCTGCTTTCTGCTGGTGGAGGGAGCGGTCCATACCCGGGATACCCGGAAATACGCGCAGAGACTGGCCGTTTTTGCATTGATCTCTGAACTGCCCTTTAACCTGGCTCTTCACAATACCGTTTTCTGGTGGAATCATCAGAATGTGTTCTTTACCCTGTTGCTCGGACTGCTGGTAATCTGGGCTTTTCAGCGAAGCGCAGGAAGAGAATGGAGAGGACTTCTGGCTCTGGGAGCGGCCGCAGCCCTGGCGGAGCTTGGCCGGACTGATTATGGGGCGAGCGGCGTCCTGGTAATCGCTTTGATGTATCTATTACGGGAACAGAGAATTCCGGCGCTGGCCCTGTCCTGGCTGTTATTGATCCTGGGAGAAAAAATGGAGCTGTACGCCCTGCCGGGCTTTCTGGCGCTGCTTCTGTATAACGGAAGAAGAGGGCGTCAGCCCCGGTATTTCTTTTACTGGTTTTATCCGGCACATCTTCTGCTGTTCTGGTTCCTGGGAAATTTTGTATTACCCGGAAACAGAATCTTCTAGCGGAAATAACGCTCCCGGATATATCCCACAGGCATTTCCCGGCCGGTCCAGCGCTCGAAGGCTTTAGCGCCCTGATGGAGCAGCATGTACATACCGTTGAAGGTGTGGCAGCCTGCTTCCTTAGCGGTGCGCAGAAGCAGGGTTTCCCGGGGATTGTAGATGACGTCGCCCACCACCAGACCCGGATGGAAGAAAGTGGGATCCGGGATTAGGGAAGCATCTGTGCGGGGAGCCATGCCTACGGAGGAGGCGTTGATGAGTATGTCGGCCTCGTCCAGACAGTGCTTGAGCGAAGTGCTGTCCTCCAGGTCGAAGAGGCGGATGCGGCAGTCGCAGCGGGCGTGGATCCGCTGGATTTCCTCGGCGATTAGCCTGGTGGACGCGGAAGCGCTTCGGGCGAAGATGTCGATGGCGGCAGTGCCGTCCAGGGCTGCCTGGGCCAGAACGGCCGCCGCCGCTCCGCCGCTGCCGAGCAAAACCGCGTGCTTTCCCTCGCAGGAGAAGCCTGCGTCCCGCATAGACTGCAGAAAGCCGTAGCCGTCGGTATTGTCGCCAAAGAGCTGTCCGTCCCGGTTTACGACGGTATTGACTGCGCCGCTTAAAAGGGCGGAATCGGAAAGGGTATCCACCCGGTCGTACATAAGCCGTTTCAGGGGCATGGTGCAGTTCCAGCCTGCAGCCCCCAGGGTGATCAGCCCGTCAATGGCCCGCTCAAAATGCGCTTCGTCTACGGAAAAAGCCAGATATACGCAGTCGATT
>CAKRTY010000272.1 GCA_934402125.1 uncultured Anaerosacchariphilus sp.
TCCGTGGAAGGAAGAGATATTCGTGGATACGAAGGATTATCAGGAGGCAATGGCCAGAACCAGATAAGGCTTTGGAAGCGTTACAGGGGCGTGCCCGGGACGGAAAAATTCCGATCCGGGCACGCCCCCCTTGTTGAAGATATTGAAGAAACGGATTATGAGCCGGACTGCTTCCGGTATACCAGCCAGGAATATACGTAGAGCCAGAGGGTGCCTGCAAGAATAAAGCCAAAGGCCAGCACGGTCATAAGCCTGGAGGGGAAGACGCCGGACAGGATCAGGAGAATTCCCATGATACAGAAGAGAACGCCGCCCATGGCGTGGGTTTTCTTCCAGACATATTCATTTTCCAGGGTCCAGGGTGTCTTGATTCCCATGGTGTAATTGGTGCGAAGCTGCGGCATATAGTTGCCGATGGCCAGAAAGAGAATTCCCACGGCCACGGGAACCACCTGCTCGATCCGAACCGGAAGGCCGAAGATGGCGGCGTCGGTAGCCCAGGTAAGGCAGATCAGAAACAGGGTCATGGTGTAAATAAATACATCATAGGCCTTCTTATGGAGCGTGTAGCTTTTCTTTCTCGGATCGATATAGGGCAGCAGCTTCATGAAAAAGAACAGAATACAGGGCAGCGCCGCAAGAAACAGGGTCACATATTTGTTGGAATAGCCGTTGACCGTCCCGTCAAAGCCCCAGTGGGTAGGCACGATATCCGGCATCCCCGGCAGCAGGCAGGCGTGGGCCAGCAGAGAGACTACGGAAAGTCCGATAAAAAAAGAATCCTTTTTCGTTAATTTCATTATTTATTTCCCCCTTTGGAAAGGTCAAAAAACCATTTCATAAGTTCCTGGAAAACAGTCATATTCAGGCTGTAGACGATATTCTGGCCTCTGCGCTCGTCCAGCACCAGTCCCGAAGACTTCAGGACATTCAGGTGATGGCTGACGGAAGGCTTGGAGATATCGAAGCAGCCGGCGATCTCCCCGGCAGTCAGATCTCCCTCGGTCAGCAGCTCCAGAATCCGCCGCCGGGTGGGATCCGAGAGAGCCTTGAATGCGTCGTTCAAACGAATTCCTCCTTTTGTAAAAGAAATTAATATTTGATAATTAGACAAATGTCTAAATATCTAAACACAAAATACCATAGAGACATCCAAATGTCAAGCACATTTATAACGGAAAAAAATGAATAAAAGAACAAAAACGGGGAAGCTTTGAGAACAGAAGGTAGCATTTTCAATGGAAATGTGATAGAGTAAAGCGGTAAGAAAAATTCGTATAACAGGAGGCAGATATAATGGCAGTGATAGAGATTACAGAAGCAAACTTTGAGGCTGAGGTATTGAAGTCCGACGTTCCCGTACTGGTGGATTTCTGGGCTGTATGGTGCGGACCCTGTCAGATGCAGGGACCTATTATCGACGAGCTGGCGGAGGAAGTACAGGGCGTGAAGTTCGGAAAGCTGAATGTGGACGAGAACATGGGTCTGGCCCAGAAGTTCCGGGTCATGAGCATTCCGACCCTGATGCTTTTCCGGGACGGACAGGCAGCCGCTACCCTGGTGGGTCTGCAGTCCAAGGATACCGTGAAGCAGCTGTTAGGAGTATAAGATGGCATACGATGTAATTATAGTGGGAAACGGGCCGGCCGGATTGTCGGCGGCCCTTTACACCAGCCGGGCGAAGCTTCAGACCCTGGTGATCGGCAAGGACAACGGCGCCCTGACCAAGGCAGATAAAATTGAAAATTATTTCGGCATGGCAGAGCCGGTATCCGGCTGCGAGCTGGTGGAGAATACCAAGAGACAGGCGAAAACGCTGGGAGCAGAGCTTACGGAGGATGAGATTTTCCATATCAGCTGGAATGGAAGCTTTCGGCTGGAAGGCCGGAAGGAAACCTATGAAGCGAAGGCCGTGCTACTGGCTACGGGAATCTCCCGGAAGACAGCCAATGTTCCGGGACTTTCGAAGCTGGAGGGCCGCGGCGTCAGTTACTGCGCTGTCTGCGACGCTTTCTTTTACCGGGGACGGAAGGTGGGCGTTCTGGGAAATGAGGACTATGCCGCCCATGAGCTGGGCCTGCTTCTGCCGGTGGTGGGAGAGGCAGTGCTTCTGACCAATGGAAAGCCCCTGCATACAGACGTGCCGGAGGGCGTAGCAGTTTATGAGAAGAAGCTTACGGCTGTAAACGGAGAAGAGCAGGTGGAGGGCGTCACCTTTGAGGACGGGGAAAGCCTTGCCCTGGACGGTATTTTCGTGGCGCTCGGAAGCGCCGGCGCTGCGGATCTGGCCCGGAAAATCGGTGCTGTGACCACAGGCAGGGATATTCAGGTGGACGAAGAGATGGCCACCAATGTACCCGGTCTTTATGCGGCCGGAGACTGCACCGGAGGCCTTTTGCAGATATCCAAAGCAGTAGGCGAGGGCGCAAAGGCTGCCATGAGCATGATTCGGTTTGTACGGCAGCAGAAAAAATAATGGATAACAAAGGAGAATGAAAAATGAAACTGATGATAGCGTCAGATATTCACGGTTCCGCTTATTACTGTGAAAAGCTTCTGAAAGCCTACGATGAGGAAAAGGCAGATAAAATGTTGCTGCTGGGCGATATCCTGTACCACGGTCCCCGCAACGATCTGCCGAAGGATTACGCGCCCAAGCAGGTGATTGCCATGCTGAACCCCAGAAAACAGGATCTCCTCTGCGTGCGCGGCAACTGCGACACCGAGGTCGATCAGATGGTACTGGAATTCCCGATTCTGGCAGACTATTGTATCCTGTATCTGGA
>CAKRTY010000273.1 GCA_934402125.1 uncultured Anaerosacchariphilus sp.
CTTCTGGAGGAGACCGGATGCGACGGCGTTATGATTGGACGGGCTGCCAGAGGCAACCCCTGGTTGTTCCGCCGGGTGAGTGAATACCTGGAAACCGGGAAGGCGCCGGAGAAGCCCTCAAAGGAAGAGGTAAAGGAAATGATGCTCCGTCACGCCCGGATGCAGGTGGAGCATAAGGGCGATTACACAGGCATCCGGGAGATGCGGAAGCATATCTCCTGGTATACCACGGGACTGCCCGGATCCGCAAAGCTCCGGGGCAGAATCAACAGTGTGGAGAGCCTGGAGGAAATGGAAGCGCTTTTGCGTGAAATGTAGGGAAAAACCCAGGGAAAAAGCGCCGAATGATTGACAACCGGAAGCTTTGAGTGTATAATATCGTGGATATTCTGATGATGGGAGAGTATTGGGCTACGCCATTTCTCAGAAGTCTGACAGGAATAATTGTGACAGAAAAAGATATAATGGAATAGATAAGAACCAGGAAGGATGTAAAAAATGAGCGAGAAGAAAAACTTACTGACTTATGAGGGACTGAAAAAGCTGGAGGACGAGCTTCAGGATCTGAAGGTTGTCCAGAGAAAAGAGATTGCGCAGAAGATCAAAGAGGCAAGAGAGCAGGGAGACCTGTCCGAGAATGCCGAGTACGATGCAGCAAAGGACGAGCAGCGTGATATCGAGGCCAGAATCGAGCAGATCGAGAAGATCCTGAAGAACGCAGAGGTTGTAGTAGAGGACGAGGTAGATCTGGACAAGATCAGCGTAGGCTGCGTGGTTAAGGTTCTGGATGTGGAATATGATGAGGAAGAAGAGTTCAAGCTGGTAGGCTCCTCCGAGGCAAACAGCCTGAACGGCAAGATTTCCAATGAGTCTCCGGTAGGAAAAGCCCTGATTGGCGCGCGTGTAGGCGACACCATCAAGGTAGAGACTCAGGCAGGCGAGATTGAATATAAGGTACTTGAGATCCAGAGATCCAAGTAAGAGAGATACGAGAGGAGTACGGGAATGGGAGAACAGAAGAATCAGAATGGACAGGAGCAGGACATTAACCAGCTTTTGAAGGTTCGCCGGGAGAAGCTGGCAGATCTGCAGGAGCGCGGAAAGGATCCGTTCCAGATTACAAAATTTGACGTGACACATCACAGCCAGGAGATCAAGGATGAGTTTGACGCGCTGGAGGGCAAGAATGTAACCATCGCGGGACGTATGATGTCCAAGCGTGTCATGGGTAAGGCTTCTTTCTGCAACGTGCAGGATCTGAAGGGCAATATTCAGTGCTACGTGGCAAGAGACAACGTAGGCGAGGAAGCCTATAAGGATTTCAAGAAATTCGATATCGGCGATATCATCGGTATCCACGGTGAGGTATTCCGCACCAAGACCGGAGAGATCTCCATTCATGTGACAGAGGTAACCCTGCTCAGCAAGAGCCTTCAGATTCTTCCGGAGAAGTTCCATGGTCTGACCAACACGGACGTGCGTTACCGTCAGCGTTACACCGACCTGATCATGAACAGCGATGTAAAGGATACCTTTATCAAGCGTTCCAAAATTATCAGCAGCATCCGCCGTTACCTGGATTCCCAGGGCTTCATGGAGGTAGAGACTCCGCTTCTGGTAGCTAATGCAGGCGGCGCGGCAGCGCGTCCCTTTATTACACATTCCAACGCCCTGGACGAGGACTTCAAGCTCCGTATTTCCCTGGAGCTGTATCTGAAGCGTCTGATCGTCGGCGGCCTGGAGCGCGTGTACGAGATTGGCCGTGTATTCCGTAACGAGGGTATCGATACCCGTCACAATCCGGAGTTCACGCTGATGGAGCTGTATCAGGCTTATACCGATTATCACGGCATGATGGATCTGACAGAGAACCTGTACCGTACCGTGGCACAGGATGTGCTGGGAACCACCAAGATTGTATACAATGGCATTGAGATGGATCTGGGCAAGCCCTTTGAGCGTATCACCATGATCGACGCCGTTAAGAAGTATTCCGGTGTGGACTGGAATGAGATTCACACGCTGGAGGACGCGCGTGAGGCTGCAAAGGCTCATCACGTGGAGTTCGAGGAGCGTCATAAGAAGGGCGATATCCTGAACCTGTTCTTCGAGGAGTTTGTAGAGGAGCATCTGCTTCAGCCTACCTTCGTCATGGATCACCCCATCGAGATTTCTCCGCTGACCAAGAAGAAGCCGGAGAACCCGGATTATGTAGAGCGTTTTGAGTTCTTCATGAACGGCTGGGAGATGGCGAATGCTTACTCTGAGCTTAATGACCCCATCGATCAGCGGGAGCGCTTCAAGGCACAGGAGGAGCTGCTGGCACAGGGCGACGACGAAGCCAACACCACAGACGAGGACTTCTTGAACGCTCTGGAGATCGGTATGCCGCCCACAGGCGGAATCGGCTTCGGTATCGACCGTATGTGTATGCTGCTGACAGATTCCGCAGCTATCCGCGACGTACTGCTGTTCCCGACCATGAAGTCTCAGGGCGCAGCGAAGAACGAAGCAAACAACGCAGCGCAGGCTGCAGCAGCTCCGGCAGAGACAGCAAAGGTTGATTTCTCCAACGTGAAGATTGAGCCGATTTTTGAAGAGATGGTAGATTTTGATACCTTCGCAAAGTCTGACTTCCGTGCAGTTAAGATTCTGGCATGTGAAGCAGTTCCGAAGTCTAAGAAGCTTCTGAAGTTCACACTGGACGACGGAGAGCGCAAGGATCGCGTGATCTTAAGCGGTATTCACGAGTATTACGAGCCGGAAGAGCTGGTTGGTAAGACAG
>CAKRTY010000274.1 GCA_934402125.1 uncultured Anaerosacchariphilus sp.
TACCAGAGGTATCGACGTAGGTGTAAAATTTGAGATTTATCAGATTATGCGTGACCTTGCGAAAGAGGGAATCAGTATCATCATGATATCTTCCGATATGCCGGAGCTTCTGGGCGTATCTGACCGCATCGTGGTTATGAAGGAAGGCAGACTGGTAGGGGAGCTTACCGGAGATGAAATTCAGCAGGAAAACGTTATGCAGTATGCAGTTGCAGATTAGACAGGAGGAGCAGGAAAATGAAAACAAAGATGGATAAGGCGGAATTACTCCGTAAATATGGAATTGTACTGATGCTTTTATTGCTGATTGTATATTTCTCATTCGGTTCCAAATACTTTCTGACCGGTGGAAATATCGTAAATGTGCTTCGACAGAGCGCGGTTACCGGAATCTCGGCAGTGGGACTTACATATGTTATGTTAACCGGTGGCATTGACCTGTCTATTGGCGCGGTTATCGGCCTTACCGCAGTTACCGCGGCGAGCCTGATGGCAAAAGTAGGAATGAATCCGATTCTGGCCTGTATCGTCGCATTGCTTCTGGGTATCCTGATTGGTTTTATCAACGGAATTCTGATCAACTATGTGGAAATTCCGGCGCTGATTGCGACCCTGGGCGTTATGACCAGTGTGAGAGGTCTCTGCTATATCCTGACCGGCGGACTTCCGGTATACGGATTCCCGACTTCCTTTGATGTACTTGGTAAAGGCTATATATGGAAGATTCCGGTTCCGGTTATCATCATGGTGATTGTGCTGGCCATCGGCTGGTATGTCTTGAACCGCACCCGTTACGGACGTTACCTCTACGCCATCGGCGGCAGCCGTGAGGCGGCCCGCTTGTCCGGTATCAACGTAGATAAGATGATTGTTATGACTTACATGGTAGCAGGTTTTTTGTCCGCCCTGGCCGGACTGGTAGAGCTTTCCAGACTGAGTTCCGGACAGCCTTCTGCAGGCGACGGATTTGAGATGAACGTTATTACAGCAGTAGTTCTCGGTGGAATCAGTGTAAATGGTGGAGAAGGAAAGTTCTCCGGCGTAGTAGTCGGCGTCTTTATCATGAGCGTCCTGGCGAATGGACTGGTTATGATGAATGTTTACGAGTTCTACCAGCAGCTGATTCGTGGTTTGGTACTCGTCTTTGCAGTAGGATTTGACCAGATGAGTAAAAAGAAGCGTGGAGTGAAAAAGGCGAAGGCGGCGTAATGCCGCCTTGGCGTCTAAGGAGGGAAAAATATGGAGCGTCAGGAATATCAGAACAAAATTGATAAGCTGGCTATCACTTCGAGAGTAGAGAGGCTAAAGAGCAGGGCGCTGGTAAAAGAGCGCTTTGTGTCGATCGAGCAGGCAAAAATTATCACGAAGTGTTACCAGGAACATGAGCACGAGCCCATTGCGAAAAAAAGGGCGCTAAGCTTCCGGGAAGCCTGCAGAAAAATGGAGATTGGGATTGATCCAGATGAGCTGATTGTGGGAAACCGGACAAAGCAGTCCAGGGCCGGCGTGATTTTCCCGGAAGGCGGCCTTACCTGGGTGGAGAGAGAGATAGACGATCTGGCAACCAGAAAGCAGGATCGTTTTACTGTGCGTCCGGAGGATCGGGAATGCTTTTTCAATGAGATTCTCGAGTACTGGAGGGGGAAGACCCTGGAGGATCGGGTTAACGAGGAGGCTGGAGAGGAAATCCGCGCCATGCGCATGGCTGTTCAGATCAATCAGACCGATCATGCTCAGGGACATATCTGCCCCAACAGCGTGACCTGGCTACAGAAAGGACCGGCGGGTCTTCGGGCGGAGGCGGAAGCCCATTTTGCCAGAGAAACGGATCCGGCAAAGAAATTATTTTATGAGTGCACAGCGCTCTGCATGGAGGGAGCCATCGACTTTATGCTCCGCTATGCGGATATGGCCCGGGAAATGGCCGATGATTATGAGGGTGAGCAGAAGAAGGGCCTGATGGAAATCGCAGAAAACTGCCGGAACCTGGCGTTTCGTCCAGCGCGGGGTTATCACGAGGCGCTGCAGTCCGTCTGGTTTATGTTCGTGCTGCTTCACATGGAGTCCAACGCTTCTTCGTTCTCACCGGGACGTATGGATCAGACTCTGCTTCCGTATTTCGAGGAATCGATCCGGGAGGGCATGTCCCTGGAGCGGGCGCTGGAGCTGACTGACTGCCTGTGGCTGAAATTCAACCAGGTGGTATACCTGAGAAATGAAAAGGGAGCCCGGTATTTCGCAGGCTTCCCCATTGGCTTCAATCTGGCCGTGGGCGGCCAGCTGGAGGACGGAAGCGACGCTTCCAATATTTTAAGTTTCCTGTTCCTGCGGGCCCAGCTGGATATTCATCTTCCCCAGCCGAACCTGTCTGTGCGGCTTTATGAAAATTCTCCACAGGATCTTTTGAGAACGGTAACAAAGGTCATTGCGAAGGGGGGAGGAATGCCTCAGATCTTCAATGACAAGAGTATTATTCCGGCGCTGGAGCGTCAGGGCGTCTCCCATAAGGACGCCATGGATTACGCCATCGTGGGATGTGTGGAGCTGACCACCCAGGGCAACAATCTGGGATGGAGCGATGCAGCCATGTTCAATATGGTAAAATCTCTGGAGTTAGCCTTGAATAACGGCGTCTGCATGCTGACCGGCGAGCAGATGGGACCGGAAACCGGCTACCTGACGGATTTTGAGACTTACGAAGAGTTTGAGGCTGCGTTCAAAAAGCAGGTAGATTATTTTATCGAGAAAATGATGCCGGTGA
>CAKRTY010000275.1 GCA_934402125.1 uncultured Anaerosacchariphilus sp.
TTATTCCCGGATTGTCTTTGCTTTTGCGGTGATCCTTTCCTTCAATCTGAGCTTTGAGAAGATTTTCCAGTCCGTAGGAAGAATGAAGGTTTCCATGATCGGCCTGATGGCAGGATGTCTTGGCAATATCATTCTGGACCCGCTGCTGATTTTCGGCGTGGGCTCTTTTCCGGGAATGGGCATTGAGGGAGCGGCCCTGGCTACCGGAATCGGACAGTCGGTGAGTGTGGCAGTCTACCTGGCAGTCTATTTTCTGCGGCCTCTCCCTGTGCGTATCAGCTGTAAAACGCTGGCTTTTGAAAGAGGCGTGCTGGGACGTATCTATGGCGTGGGAATTCCGGCTACGCTGAATCTGGCGGTGCCTTCATTGACAATTTCTGCCCTGAACGCGATTCTTGCCGGATTTTCGGAGGTCTATGTGCTGGTGCTGGGTGTATATTATAAACTACAGACCTTCCTGTATCTGACCGCCAATGGCATCGTCCAGGGAATCCGGCCTCTGGTGGGCTATAACTACGGAGCGGGAGAGGAGCAGCGGGTGCGGAAGATTTATCGGACAGCTCTCTGGTTCGCGGCTGTTATTATGGCTTTGGGAACGTGTATCTGTCTGCTTTTCCCGGAGATCTTATTCGGCCTCTTTACGAAGAATGCGGAGACTGTCCGGATGGGCGCCGAGGCTCTCCGGATCATATCGGCAGGCTTTCTGGTGTCCTCCGTATCCATTATTTCCGGCGGTGTGCTGGAGGGGCTGGGGCAGGGACTTCCGTCGCTGATCATTTCCCTGCTCCGGTATCTGATTCTGCTGGTTCCGGCAGGCTTTGTACTGAGCCTGTTCCTGGGCGCGGCAGGAGTCTGGCATGGATTCTGGCTTACGGAATGGATAACGGCGGCAGCGGCGCTTTTGATTTTCAAAAAGACCATAGGTCAGATTTTTTCTGTTGCCAAACAGGAATGATTGGGGTATAATAGTTTCAGAAGTTAAGAACAGGTAAATTTCCTGGGGTGTGCGTGAACCCGCTATTTTGAACCTACATTTACGTTCATGGGATTCCAATATCTCTGTCCCGGATGTCAGGCCTCCGAGTGTGCAGTGGAAGGCAGAAAGGCAGTTGAGGTTACCCACCTAGCATTAGCTAGGCGTCAAAATCGCGGAAACGGCACTTTGGGTTTACAAGAAAGATAAGGGCAGTCGGAGACGGCTGTCTTTTCTTTTTATGTAATAGGAAATTCCTATGGAATTTTGTTTTGTCTGGAGATAAGCGGATGGAAAAGGAAAGGCTTCTTAAAATAAAACTGGTGTTCTTGTTGCTTGGTCTTGCGGTGCTGCTGGCACTTATAAGCCGGAAACCGGAAAATAGGAGTGACAGCCAGAGCGTACCGGAGCAGGAGGTTGCAGAGGAAGAATCCGGGGAAGAGACGGAAGATACCGGAGATCCGGAACCGCTTCCTTACACAGGCAGGATCCGGGTTCTGTTAAAGACCGATCAATTTGCGGATCTGCTTCATGAAAAGGTTACGCTTGTGTCGGAAAATGGAACAGATCTGACGCTGACGGATCGGGAAAGCGGGGATGTGTTGGAGGAGGGAAGTCGTCTGGAGCTGACCAAAGAGGACGGCGTATTGTTCCTGAACGGAGAGCCGGTTGGGGAGCAGCCGAAATGTCTCTGCGCCGCAGTGGCAGAAGGGCGGATCCGGGTGGATTCCCTGGAACGCGGCGGCGGTCATCCATCTTATGAGGGAACGTTTGCGATCTGGCCTGCGGACGGGGGCTTTTATCTGGTCAATGAGGTAGATCTGGAGACGTATCTGGCTTACGTGGTGCCCAGTGAGATGCCTGCAGGTTATGAGAAGGAAGCCCTGAAGGCGCAGGCGGTCTGCGCCAGG
Source organism: uncultured Anaerosacchariphilus sp. (assembly GCA_934402125.1). Classification (GTDB taxonomy): domain Bacteria; phylum Bacillota; class Clostridia; order Lachnospirales; family Lachnospiraceae; genus Laedolimicola. Next base: position 1,885 of record CAKRTY010000275.1, read on the forward strand.
ACCTATGCGTTTCAGGAGCTTTCCGACTACGCTTATCCGGAGTGCGAGGCCCACGTGGATGACAGCGTCAGCTTTCAGGTCTACGGCAATACCGGGCGGACCAAAAGCACCGACCAGGCAGTGCGGGAGACAGCCGGTCAGATTCTGACCTGTCAGGGCAGTCCCATTACAGCGTATTATTTTTCTACCTCCTGGGGTGCCACCGGCAATCAGGAGGTCTGGTGGGAGGGGGATCAGGCTCTGACGCCCTATCTGACCGGGAAAACCGTGGACGCGGCGGGGGAGATCGTGGATCTCAGCTCAGAGGAGGCTTTTCACAGCTTCCTGAAGGAAGAGCATCCGGACGGATATGACGCAGACGCCAGCTGGTACCGCTGGGAAACGGAGATTGACAACCAGCTTCTTTCTGAAAACCTGAACCGGGCGCTGGAGGGACGGATCGCCGCCAACCCGGAGGCGGTGCTCACCCGCCTGGGTTCCCGTCTGGAGAGCCGTTCCATTAAAACCATCGGACGGATCCGGGGCATCGACGTACTGGAACGGAACGCGGGCGGAGCCATTGTAAGGCTGCAGATCCGGGGAAGCCGCCATACCATCGAGGTCTGTACCGAATACAATGTGCGGGCGCTTTTAAATGTACAGGGCGGGAAAATCCGACGAAAAGACGGTTCTGTGGCAGACGGAGGCGCGCTTCTTCCCAGCGCTTATCTGGAGATCGAGCCGGTATTTGATAAGGAAGGAGAGCTGTCCGGCTGGCATTTTAGCGGTGGCGGTTACGGTCATGGGGTGGGACTCAGTCAGAACGGAGCCAATGGCATGGCAAAGCAGGGGAAAAACTAGGGGGATATTTTATGCTTTTTCTACACAGATGTGAAT
>CAKRTY010000276.1 GCA_934402125.1 uncultured Anaerosacchariphilus sp.
CGGCGCGCTGGTATCCGTGATAATATTCTCTATCTTTTCCGGCGGACAGGATACGCCTCCTGTTCTTTCTCCGAACTTGGAGCTGTCTGCCAGAATATAAGATGCGCCGGTTACCCTCTGAAACATCATCTGATTCAGGTTTACCTCGCTCACCATCTCTGTCACCATGCCGATATCCGGGCTGATTCCCGTACATCCGATAAAGCTTTTCTTCGCGGTCACATACGCCAGACTATTTTTTGTAAAGTCACCAACCATGGTGCCCTTCTGATACCGCAGTTCCCCGCCCAGAAGAATAATCGTTGCCTGAGAGGGATTCTCCTCGTTGATAATATTGCCGTTATTTGTAATAATTGTTACATTCCGGCTGGTAATGTATTTTACCATAGCAAGAGCTGTGGAGCTGGTATTCAGAAGAATGCTGTCTCCATCCTCCACCAGACCGGCCGCATATTTTGCAATCCGCTCCTTCCGAAGCTCTCTGCTGTTTTTTCGCGGTACTTCCGCATTTCCGACAGGCTGCTGACTGACACATCTCCGTCATTTCTTACGGTCTCCAGGATTTTCTCTCTTCGACTGTTCACAATGGAACGGCTTGTTTTCACGGCATTTCACTCCTTCTTGTATCCTTTTGAATCATATCCATCAGAAAAGCGCTCCCCCATGGCCTTTCAGCCACGGGGAAGCGCCCTCGTTGTTACTGCAAACAGTAATTTCCTGTTTTACTTATTACTCAAGCGGTACTCCGGATGCTTTCAGTTTTTCTTCCATCTCTGCCTGAGACATTACGTTCTTCAGACCGATTACATGGACACCCTTTGCTTCTGCTTCCTTGAACATGGAGATGAAGTTCAGCGGGCAGAGTACTACATCAAACTGGGTTGCGGAGCTCTTTCCCTCAGAAAGAGAGCCGTGATGCAGCTTTCCAACCTTGATACCCAGAGACTTTACAACCTTCTCTGCAGTCATCTTCATCATCAGACTTGTTCCGGCGCCGTTTGCGCAGCAAACCAAAATGTTCAGCATTGTCGTTTCCTCCTATCGGATTAACTAGTATATTTGACGAATCTTTATTCAGCCTTCTTAGCCTTCAGTTCTTTGTATGCTTCCCAGTCCTCAGTCATCATGAAGTAGCCTTCCTTGTCAGCTCTGTACTGCAGCTGCGGGATAGCCAGCAGGGCAACAATTACGATTGCCAGACCTGCGTAGCTTAAGTACTTCATCAGAACTGTAAATACCGGCCATACAACTGCCCAGTCCCACATACCAAGGTATCCGCCGTATGCTGCCATGCCTACCCAGCCTGCGATTAACGCAGAACCGAATACCTGGCACAGACCGGAGATAAACGGCAGGATAAGCGCTGCTTTCAGACCGCCCTTGTTATTAGCATACACCGCGATGGTCGCATTGTCAAAGAAAACAGGTACGAATCCGGCAATTACCAGTACCGAGCTCTTCAGAATAATCAGTGCCGCAATTGCGATAAACTGTCCAAGAGCACCAGCCAGGAAACCAATCGGTACTGCGTTCGGAGAACCGAAACCGTAAGATACCGCACAGCCTACTGCCCAGTACAGACCAAGTACGATTGCCATTACGACCAGAAGCGCTGTGTTATTGGTAGCCAGTCCCGGCAGTGCAAACAGGATCAGCCAGTAAGCTGTGGAAGCCTGCGGTTACCGCGTTCTGTCCGAAATACGGGTCGATAACCATAGCGTCCAGATTGAAACGGTCCTTCAGACCTACCAGCACCGGACGGAAGTTGCTTACCAGTCTGCCGGAACCTTTTTCCCCTTTATTTTAACCGCAGCCCGCCCTCACAGGCCGCGGTCAAATTCTTATTTGTCCAGATACTTCTCCTGAAGCTTCAGCAGATCCTCCGGCCCCTCAGCCTTCAGAAGCTCTGCTACCAGCTTCTCATTCATCAGCATTTCCGACAGACGCATCATATTGTTCAGATGCTGATCCGGATTGCAGGAGGCCAGAGTGAAGAACAGCTGAGCGTCCTTTTCCGGGTCATTCGGGTCAAAGCTGACCGGCTTCTCCAGCTTCATAAAGCCGATGGCCGTCTTGTTGACACCGACTGCGCCCTCTTGGGAATGCGGCATCGCGATGTTCGGCATGATTACGATATACGGACCGTACTTGCGAACGCACTCTACGATATCATGGGCGTAATTGGATTCTACCGTTCCGTCTGCCTCCAGGGACTTGCAGCTCATGATGATAGCGTCTTCCCAGTCCTTTGCTTCCTTGGCAAACAGATAATGCTTCTTTTCCACAAACTCTCTTAACATAATCCTTTTCTCCCTTATTTCAAAGCTTACAGACAGGAACGGAATGTTCTGGGGATGCTCGAAGCAGTCCTCAAAGCCTCTTCTGTGATGATAGTAAATCTTATCCTTGTCCTGGGGATAGGTGTACTTTCCGCCTACCTGCCAGAAGAACGGATGGAACTTGTACTCGTTTCTGTCCTTCTTGAAATCATACAGCAGCTTGATCTCGCCGCAGTCTGCCTGGAAGTTGGTCCATACGTCCCAGTGAATCGGGACAACAACCTTACACCGCAGGTTCTCAGCCATACGAAGGATATCTACAGAGCTCATCTTATCCTGCATACCGATAGGGTTCTCACCGAAGGAACCAAATGCAACATCGATATCATAATCCTTACCATGCTTTGCAAAGTAAATGGAGAAGTGAGAGTCACCGGAGTGATAGATGTTTCCGCCCGGAGTCTTAACCAGGTAG
>CAKRTY010000277.1 GCA_934402125.1 uncultured Anaerosacchariphilus sp.
GAGGAGATGCTGGGAATTCCGGTTGTTCCCATCTCCGCAGCGAAGAATGAGGGTATCGACGAGCTGGTATCTCATGCCCTGCATGTGGCAAAATATCAGGAGCGGCCCCAGGAGATCGACTACTGCGACGCCAACGAGGACGGCGGCGCGGTACACCGCTGTCTGCACGCCATTATGCACCTGATTGAGGATCACGCCAGGGAAGCGCAGATTCCGGTGCGTTTTGCGGCCTCCAAGCTGGCAGAGGGCGATAAGCTGATTCTGGAAGCGCTGCACCTGGATCAGAATGAGAAAGAGATGCTGGAGCATATCGTAACCCAGATGGAGACGGAGCGGGGGCTGGACCGGTCTGCGGCTATCGCCCATATGCGTTTTGATTTTATCGGAAACGTCTGTGACGAGACGGTGGTAAAGCCCCATGAGAGCAAGGAGCACCTGCGCAGTGTACAGATTGACCGGGTTTTGACCGGAAAATACACGGCGATTCCCTGCTTCGTGGGAATTATGGGACTGGTCTTCTATCTGACCTTCGGCGTAATCGGCGCATTTTTGTCCGGGCTTCTGGATCAGGGCATTACGGCGCTGGGTGCCGCTGTGGATCACTGGCTGACCGCGGGGGGAGCAAGCGATGTGATTCATTCCCTGGTGATTGACGGTATCTTCAACGGCGTAGGCAGTGTGCTAAGCTTCCTGCCGATTATCGTGACGCTGTTCTTTTTCCTGTCCCTTCTGGAGGACAGCGGTTATATGGCCCGGGTAGCCTTCGTCATGGACAAGCTGCTCCGGAAAATCGGCCTGTCCGGACGGAGTATTGTCCCCATGCTGGTGGGCTTTGGCTGTACGGTTCCGGGCGTCATGGCCAGCCGTACCCTGCCCTCGGAGCGCGACCGGAAAATGACCATTCTGCTGACGCCCTTTATGAGCTGTTCCGCAAAGCTTCCCATCTACGGCTTCTTTGCGGCGGCCTTTTTCCCGGGAAAAGCGGCTCTGGTGATGATAGCCCTGTATTTTGGCGGAATCGTGATGGGAATTCTGATGGCGCTGCTGCTGCGTCACACCATGTTCAGCGGTGAGGCGGTGCCCTTCGTTATGGAGCTGCCCAATTACCGTCTGCCGGGAGCGAAGAATGTGGGCCATCTGCTCTGGGACAAGGCGAAGGATTTTCTGCAGCGCGCCTTTACGGTGATCTTCATGGCGACGCTGGTGATCTGGTTCCTGCAGACCTTTGATCTGCACCTGACCCAGGTGACAGATTCCCAGAACAGTATCCTGGCACATGTAGCAGGAATCATCGCGCCGCTCTTTAAGCCCATGGGCTTTGGCGACTGGCGGATTTCTACGGCGCTGATCACAGGCTTCCTGGCAAAGGAGAGCGTGGTATCGACCCTGTCGATTCTGTTTGGCGGAACAGAGGCGCTGATGAGTCTTCTGACGCCGCTGGCTGTTGTGAGTCTTCTGACATTCTGCCTGCTCTACACACCCTGTGTGGCAGCCATTGCCTCTATTAAACGGGAGCTGGGCGGAAAATGGGCTGTGGCAGTTGTGATTCTTCAGTGCGTAATTGCCTGGATAGCGGCATTCGCAGTGCACACGGTGGGGATGCTGGTGTGATGTTGTATACAATGTACTATCCTTCCCCGCTGGGAAGGATGCTTCTGGCGGCAGATGAGGAAGGGCTCGTCGGCGCATGGTTTGAAGGACAAAAATACTACGGATCTGCGCTGGGGGATGACGTTCTGCAAGAGAAAAATGACATTCTGCGCAGGGCAGAGCAGTGGCTGGATCTTTATTTTTCAGGAAAAGAACCGGATTTTACGCCGGCCATTCATCTGACAGGCTCGGATTTCCGGAAGCAGGTGTGGAAGCTGTTGCTGGAGATTCCCTATGGGCAGACCAGGACTTATGGCGATATCGCGGAACAAATTGCTGCTGAAAATGGAAGAAAAAGCATGTCCGCCCAGGCGGTAGGCGGAGCAGTTGGGCACAATCCCATATCCATCATCATTCCGTGTCACCGGGTCGTCGGAGCAAGGGGAAGCCTGACCGGGTATGCCGGAGGGCTTGACAGAAAGGCAAAATTGTTGGAATGGGAGCATACAGAGCATGATAGAAGTTCGTGACGCTACAGAGAAGGATGCGGAGCGCATTCTGGAAATATATGATTATTATGTGAGAAACACAGCGATTACATTTGAATACGATACGCCCAGCTTGGAAGAGTTCCGGGAGCGCATGAGGAAGATTATGCGGAAGTACCCTTATCTTGTGATCCTGCAGGACGGAGAAATCAAAGGCTATGCTTATGCGCGGGAATTTGTCGGCAGAGCAGCCTATGACTGGTCCTGCGAAATGACGATCTATCTCGACCACAGGGCGAAAAAGTGCGGACTGGGAAGAATCCTCTATGAAACGCTGGAAAAAGCGCTGCAGGATATGGGTGTTCTGAACCTGTACGCCTGCATCGGCTATCCGGAGCAGGAGGACGAATACCTGACGGCCAACAGCGCGGATTTCCATGCGCATCTGGGCTACACCAAAGTAGGGGAATTTCATCGGTGCGGCTATAAATTCGGGCGGTGGTACCATATGGTGTGGATGGAAAAAATGATTGTAGAACACAGGGAGGTACAGCCGCCTGTCAAGAGTTATCCGGAGCTTTCGGGTATTCCCCTGGGAGGAAAAAATAAAATATGAGTTTTTTGTTGGGTATTATTTATCTTTCTTTTATTAGCCTGGGA
>CAKRTY010000278.1 GCA_934402125.1 uncultured Anaerosacchariphilus sp.
AGCCGGAAGAGACTGCATGCGAGAATGTAATCGCCGCAGTTGCAGAGGCCGGTTACACCAAGGTTGTACTTCGTCCGCTGATGGTAGTTGCAGGCGACCATGCAAACAACGACATGGCAGGCGACGATGACGATTCCTGGAAGAGCATGTTCAACGCATCCGGTAAGTTCGAGAGCGTAGACTGCCAGATCGCAGGTCTGGGCGAGATCGAGGCAATCCAGAATCTCTATGTTGCTCATACCGCAGAGGCTATGAAATAAGTAAGGATAAAGGACAAGAAAAGAAATGAAGAAGAAAATCATCGCGTTAATGGGAATGGCAGTTATAAGCTGCGCACTGATGATGGGCTGCGGCAGCAAGGCGGAAACGCCGGCGGCAGAGACTACCACAGAAGCGGAAAGCTCCGATGAGGAGACTGCCAAGACAGAAGAAACGGCAGAGCCGGAAAAGGCTGACACAGAAGAAGCTGCAGCTGTGACACTGGAGGACGGCGTCTACACCGCAGACTTCAATACAGACAGCAGCATGTTCCATGTAAATGAATTTTACGAGGGAAAGGGAACGCTGACCGTAAAGGACGGACAGATGACCATTCATGTGGTTATGCCTTCCAAGAACATTGAGAATCTGTATGAAGGTCTGGCAGAGGACGCTCAGAAGGACGGCGCAGAGCTTCTGCAGCCGACCGTAGAAACCGTAGATTTCGGCGATGGTACAGAACCGGAGGAGGCCAATGCCTTCGACGTACCGGTTCCCGCGCTGGACGAGGAATTCGACCTGGCGCTGATCGGAACCAAGGGCGTATGGTATGACCATAAGGTCAGCGTATCCAATCCGGAGCTTCTTCAGGACTAGGTTTTATAAAAAGCGAACAATAACATGCAGGGGCTGTTGTAGAATGTGCAGAACGTTTTGCGGCAGCCCCCTTGTTCCATAGAAAGAGGATGAGCAGGATGACACTTGGAGAATTACAGCTTGAGGACGGCAGCTACACCGTAGAGGTAAGCCTGGAGGGCGGAAGCGGACGGGCAACCATAGAAAGCCCCACGGAACTGACCGTAGAGGACGGACAGGCGACGGCAGAGATTACCTGGAGCAGCAATCATTATGATTATATGGTGGTGGACGGAGAAAAATATCTTCCGGTAAGCAGAGAGGAATACTCAGTTTTTGAGATTCCGGTGGAGGTATTTGACGAGGAGATCCCCGTAATCGGAGATACCACAGCCATGAGTACGCCCCACGAGGTGGAGTATACCCTGACCTTTGCGTCGGATTCCATTCAGGCCGGCAAAGGAAGCGGTACCGGAAATCAGAGCGCAGGTATGGCTGCGGCGGGAATCATTCTTGTGGCGGTAGCGGCAGCGATTGCGGCAACCGTGATTCGGAAAAAGAGGAATACAAAGGCATGAAAAAGAAATGGACGGCGCTGCTGCTGTGTCTGGCCCTGTGCCTGACAGCGGCCTGCGGCTCAGCCGGGGACGGCGGGACAGAGAAAAAGCGCGACACAGAAATCAGTAAAGAGCTGACCTGGACGGATAGCATGAAGCTGGAGTACGCGCAGAAATTTACGGTAGACAATTACGAGGGCGGTTATGAGCTGGTGACGATTGCGGATGACGGACGCTTTCTGGTGGTTCCGGAAGGAAAAGAAGCGCCGGAGGATCTGGATTCGGATATCACGGTTCTTAGACAGCCTATTCAGAATATATATCTGGTAGCCACGGCAGTTATGGATATGTTCGTATCCCTGGACGCCCTGGACAGCGTCCGCTTCAGCGGAACGAAGGCGGAGGGCTGGTATATCGAGGAAGCGAAGAACGCCATGGAAAATGGCAGCATTCTTTATGCAGGCAAATATTCCGCGCCGGATTATGAGCAGATTCTGGCAGAAGACTGTGGACTGGCCATTGAAAATACCATGATTTCCCATACGCCGGAGGTGAAGGAGCAGCTTGAGAAATTCGGGATCCCGGTGCTGGTGGATCATTCCAGCTACGAGCCGGAGCCGCTGGGCCGGACCGAGTGGGTGAAGCTTTACGGACTTCTGACCGGGCACGAGGAAGAAGCAGAGGCGGCCTTTGCCAGAGAAGCCGACGCTTTCAAAGCGATCAGCGGCGAGAAAGCTACCGGAAAGACCGTGGCCTTTTTCTATATTACCAGCACCGGCGAGGCAAATGTGCGAAAATCAGCGGATTATCTGCCGAAGATGATTGAGCTGGCAGGGGGAAGCTACATCTTCCAGAATCTGGGAAGCGAAGAGGACGCAACCTCGACGATGTCCATGCAGATGGAGGAATTCTACGCAGGGGCAAAGGACGCGGATTATATCATTTACAACAGTACCATTGAAGGAGAGCTGTCCTCTATGGAGGATCTGCTGGCAAAGAGCCCGCTGCTTCAGAAATTCCGGGCCGTGCAGGAGGATCATGTGTACTGTACGACGAAGAATCTGTACCAGTCTACCATGGAGCTGGGAACGATTATCTCCGATATCCACCGGATGCTGGCGGGAGACGATGGGGATCTGACTTACCTGTATAAGCTGGACTGAGCATGAAAGAAGAGACGGGAGGAAGAGGATAGACATGAACCGGGTGACAGGCGGCAGCAATGCCGGAAACAGAGGACGATACGGGGCGGCCTTTTTCATACTGGCCCTGCTGGTGCTGGTATTTCTGGTTTTAAACATCTGTATCGGAACCGTAAATATTCCCCTTCAGGAGATTCCGCGGAT
>CAKRTY010000279.1 GCA_934402125.1 uncultured Anaerosacchariphilus sp.
GTGGTAGATGGTTGCCAAGGCAACCGCGCCTCGGCGCGAGAATGTGCCAAAGGCACATTCTTTTTCATATACTACTACAAAAAGGATTTTCCCATGAAATATGATGACGAACTGCAACCCGGTTTCGGAATGTATCAGACGTATCCGTTTTACCCTTTTCTGCCATGGGAGGATGAAAAGGCGCGGGATCAGAGACGCTTTCGGGAGCTGTATCCGGCGCTTGCAAGACGTATCCAGAAGCTGGTAGAGAAGGCCTGTGATATGCAGGAGTACGAGGGCAGCTTTATGTTCGACGAGTATCCGGATCAGCTGATGCTGCGCCGATTGAGCCGTAGAATCTATGATCAGCTGGATAAAAGCGCTTATCAGGACGATCTGATGATGCAGGAGGTAAATGGGCGCAACTGGCTGGAGGATTTCGTAACGGTCATGCTGCTAAATGAAATGTACAGCCGCAGGTGCAGGAGACGGGAGCGGCGGTGCGGCGGGCTGTTTTAGGAGAAAAGACTTCGTGCCCTTCTGATAGCCTGCGCCAGCCCGTCGTGATCGATATCGGCAGTCACATAATCTGCCATGGCCTGTACCTCCGGCATGGCATTTCCCATGGCGATGCCAAAGCCGGCGGCTTCGATGAGCTCCACATCGTTCATGCTGTCGCCGATGGCGACACAGTTTTCAAGCGTGGTGTGATAGTGCTCCAGAATCCGTCTGGCGCCCATGACCTTGCCATTTTCCCGGGGAATAATATCTGCGCCGCCCAGATTGTCGCCCATATACAGCAGCTTAGTTTCCGGAAACTGCGCCTGCATATCCGCGATAATCTCCTTGGAATCCGCGATGAAAAAGGCGGGCAGCCGTTTATGATAGAGCTCGAGAAAGGCTTCCCCGCTCTTTGGCATCAGGCCCTTGCGTTGGGGAGAGGAGTTTTCCAGAAAGCGTTCCAGATTTGAGACGTACCAGGTTCCGTCGTAGCCGGACATCAGACAGTAATTTTTTTCCAGCGCATAGTCCATAATCCGTTTCTGCAGATCCGGGTCAAAATATTTTTCCCAGACCAGCGTTCCTTCTATCTCAATCAGGGCGCCGTTGGAGCTGACCAGACAGTCCGGCGTAAAGTGGTCCTCAAATTCCGGAGGCAGATTGGAGCTTCGGAAGGCGCGGCCACTGGCCAGAACGACCTTATAGCCGTCCTTTTGCAGCTGCTCCAGGGCAGCTACGGCACTTTCCGGAATACTCCAGGTCTGGTGACTGAAAATCGTGTTATCATAATCAATAAAGAATACAGGTTTCATCAGAATCTCCTCATTTATAGAATGTCAGATCATATAAAAGCATTATAGCGTATTTGGAAAGGGAAGAAAAGAACGCAAGCGGAAAATCGTATAAGTGATAGAGGATTTTCCCTGTAAAACAGGCATTTTTCGTGAAATATACAGTATTTACAAATAAAAAGTTTGTGGTATACTTAACTAAGACTTGTAGCGGAGAATCCTGACATGCAGGATTCTCCATCATGTATAAAGAACTATGATTTCAGGAAAGCTAGAAGAGGGACAGGTAAGCGTCCCCAGACAATAAACACAGAACATAAAACCAGGCCGCGCGAAGCGGCGACAGTAAGAAAGCGGAGAAACGGGAGTTATTATGGATCAGTATGTGATTAAAGGTGGCAACCCCCTGGTAGGCGAGGTAGAGATTGGCGGAGCGAAGAACGCGGCGCTGGCGATTCTCGCCGCAGCGATTATGACAGATGAAACGGTTTTGATAGAGAATCTTCCGGACGTACGGGACATCAATGTCCTGCTGGAGGCCATGCAGCAGATCGGAGCGCAGGTGGAGCGCTTGGATCGTCATACGGCGAAGATTAACGGATCTAATATTGGCGGCTACAGTGTGGATTATGAGTATATCAAGAAGATCCGCGCTTCCTATTATCTTCTGGGCGCGTTGCTTGGCAAGTATAAGAAGGCAGAGGTTCCCCTTCCCGGCGGCTGCAATATCGGCAGCAGACCGATCGATCAGCATTTGAAGGGTTTTCGTGCCCTGGGCGCTGATGTGAAGATTGAGTACGGTTCCATTATGGCAGAGGCAGCGAGACTGCACGGAAGCCATATTTATCTGGATGTGGTTTCCGTCGGAGCGACCATCAATATTATGATGGCGGCGGCGATGGCAGAGGGCAATACGGTTCTGGAAAACGCGGCCAAGGAGCCTCATGTGGTAGATGTGGCGAACTTCCTGAACAGTATGGGAGCCAATATCAAGGGCGCGGGTACCGATGTAATCCGTATCAAAGGCGTGGAGAAGCTCCACAGTACCGAGTATTCCATCATTCCGGATCAGATTGAGGCCGGCACCTTTATGTTTGCCGCAGCGGCGACCCGCGGCGACGTGACCGTAAAGAACGTAATTCCGAAGCACCTGGAGGCTACCACCTCCAAGCTGCTGGAGATTGGCTGTGAGATTGAGGAGCTGGACGACGCGGTCCGCGTGGTTTGTTCCAAGGGACTTCGCAGTACCAATGTAAAGACACTGCCTTATCCGGGCTTTCCGACGGATATGCAGCCCCAGATCACGGCAACCCTGGCGCTGGCCAAGGGCAGCAGCATTGTGACCGAGAGCATTTTCGAAAATCGGTTTAAATATGTAGATGAGCTGGCCCGTATGGGAGCCAATATCAAGGTGGAGAGCAATACAGCCATCATTGACGGCGTGGAGCGC
>CAKRTY010000280.1 GCA_934402125.1 uncultured Anaerosacchariphilus sp.
GGCTCTTTCTTATAATCCGTATTTTTCCGCTGCTCCAGCCACTTCTCATCGCTCCAGGCAAAGCCGCTCAAATCGGTGATTACGGAAGCGGTATCCGGACGAAGCTGTGCCCCGTTGGCATAGGGGTCGGCCTTCAGCATAGGCAGTCCCTGGCGGGTCTTAATCTCGTATTTATAGCAGGATCCGGTTTTCAGTCCCGGAATAAACAGCTCGTAGATCCCTGCTTCCCGGATTTTACGCATGGGATTGCGACGGCCGTCCCAGAGGTTGAAATCTCCTACCACGCTGACGCGCTCCGCATTAGGCGCCCAGACTGCAAAGTAGGTGCCCTCCACACCGTCCACTGTCATGGGGTGCGCGCCCATTTTTTCATAAATAGTATAGTGGATGCCCTTCCCGAACTCCTCCAGATCCTGTGCTGTAAATACCTGAGGGCAGAACCGGTAGCAGTCCTCTGCCTCCTGTACCACATCGTTGTCATAGGTAATCCGGAAATGGTAGGCCGGAAGTTTTCTGCCCGGAAGCAGTGCCGCGAAAAACCCCTCTTCGTCTACTTTTTCCATTTCCGCAGCTTCGCCTGTCTCTTTTGTGATTATTTCCATTCGGACGGCTGTCGGCAGAAAGGCCTGTATCAGAGTTCCCCCTTTTACCTTATGGGGTCCCAGGATCTCCTGAGGCTCATCTTCCTCCGAATACACCAGGGCCTCGATACGCGGCCAGTTCATAAGCTCGTACAACTTTTTGTCCATAACCTTCTCCTCCTTATGATAAAACCTGTAACTGTTCAGTACCTGACCAGTTACAATGCAAAATCCATGAGAATCGGCTTCGCCGATGGGATTTTGCACTCCTGAATCACTTTCTTACGCCCTCAGCAGCAAGTGCTTCGGGCTGTACTGAACTTTTTTAAATCAGGCCATATCTTTTCAGTGCATGGTAAATACCGTCTTCCCACATTCCCTCTGTTTTGTAGGGGGCCATGGCAAGTACCTGTGCTTCCGCATTTCCCATAGCGGTGCCATACTCTACATACTGGAGCATTTCCACATCGTTGGGGCCGTCGCCAAAGGCGTAAGTATTTTTCAGAGGAATCTCCAGCTCCTCCAGAAGAATCCGGATACCGTCTGCTTTGGAGATTCCCTTCGGCATCATCTCCGTATAGGGAGCCTTCTCATACCGGGCCAGTTCAAAGGCCCTGGACAATTCCGGTACCATTCTTTCAAAGGCTTCCATATCCTGGATTGCCACGGTAATCTTACAGGCCCGGTCTGTCATCAGCTCCAGTTCCTTCAGGCGCTCCGGATATTCCTTCCGCAGCCTTGCCACGATACGGAAATAGGAGCCTGCCTCACCGTCCAGCCGGCAGCTCAGATATTCCGGTCCCTCCAGTACCGCAATGCATCCGGCCTTTTCAAGCCTGGGTACCACCTGCATAAGAATCTCATTGGGTAAAAGCTCATTTCGCAGAATTTTATTCCCGTATTCCACACGGGTGCCTGCGCCGCTGATAATTCCGTCGTGGGGAAGGGAAAGCACCTCCTGAAACACCGTACTGACCGGACGCCCCGTACAGAGGATAACAATATGTCCATTTTCTTTCAGAAGCTTCAGGGCTTCCACGGAACTCTCCGGTATTCCTTTTTCAAACTCATACAGGGTTCCGTCTATATCAAAAAAAAGAATTTTTTTATCTTCTCGACTGTTACTCATAATTTCAAAAAATCCTCCTCGGAAATAACCGGGATTCCAAGTTCCCGGGCCTTTTTATTTTTCGACGAAGACGACGCGGTATCATTATTGATAAGATAGTCTGTCTTGCCTGTAACGCTTCCGGTTACCTTACCGCCCCGCTTTTCGATCTCCTCCTTTAATTCATTCCGGTTGGCAAAATGATTCAGGCTTCCGGTTACCACGAAGACCTTGCCTTTCAAATCCTGTTCCCCGGACACTTCCTCTTTTTCGAGCCTCAGTTCAGAAAGCAGCCGTTCAAAACGTTCCCGTTTTCCCGCGTCCCTGAAATATTCCACGAAGCTTCCGGCAATGACCGGGCCAATGCCGTCGATGGCCGCCAGCGCTTCCTCGTCTGCCGCCAGCACCCGTTCCACATCATCGCCAAATTCCCGGCAGATAAGCTTCGCGCCGGACAGACCCACATTGGGGATTCCCAAACTGTAGATGACCTTTGCCAGCGTAGTCGTCCGCGCCCGCTCCACGCTTGCTATCAGGTTCTCATAAGACTTTTCTCCAAAGCCCTCCATCTCCACAATCTCTGCCTTGTGGGCGTTCAGCTTAAAGATATCCGCAAATTCATGGATAAAGCCCCGGGCGATGAATTTTTCCAGGGATGCCTCCGATAAGCCTTCGATATTCAGGGCGTCCCGGCTGACAAACAGCATAAAGGACTTGATTTTTTTTGCCTGACATTCCGGATTGGTGCAATAGAGGGACTCCACGTCGTTGACCTTCCGGATTTCCGTAGCTCCTCCGCAGACCGGACAGACAGCCGGGATATCCCGGACGCCGCTTCGCGTCTTATTTTCCGCTATCTGTGGAATGATCATATTGGCTTTATAGACCTCGATGGTATCGCCTACACCCAGCTCCAATCCCCGCATGATACTGATATTGTGGACGCTGGCCCGGCTTACGGTAGTTCCTTCCAGCTCCACCGGCTCAAAGAGGGCTACCGGATTGATAAGCCCGGTCCGGGAA
>CAKRTY010000281.1 GCA_934402125.1 uncultured Anaerosacchariphilus sp.
ATACGCCGCAGGAGCAGTTTCTTCTGCATCTGTTTGACCGGACGATAACCCTGCAGATGGTTCCGCTCACAGAATACGCTGACCTGGAGGCCATTGGCATGCCTGTGACCCATAAGGAGCGTACCTTGGTGGTGAGCGGTGACTGGGAAGATAAGGATACCCTGAAGCTGAATGCCTGGTGTTACGCAAGCGGACTCTGGAAAATCAGCAGACTCGGAGAATGGCCCGTGTCTGCGGAAGAAATAGGAAAAGAAAGTTATGTAAACTGGATGCCTGACGGGGTGGACGGAAGCGGCAGCTTCACGGCAGAAGTAAAGGCGCAGCAGGGGAAGCCCTATCAGCTGACGATTCCCGCAGTTTGCCTGAAGGCTGAGCTTGGCACGGAAGGACCGCTTTTCGAAATACCGATTCCCGGAGAAAATGAGTCGGAAGAAGTGAATATTCCCTTTGAAGTGGGAGAGGATCGCTATCATATCGTAAAAATACAGCGGAAACTCGGGGAGCCGACAGAAATAGAGGCGGTCGCAGAACAGGGTACGGAGGAGGCAGAAGAAAGCAAGGAAGCCCGAGGAACGGTTGTAACATTGTACGTGGAACCGATTACCCTGGAAAAGAATACAAAGCTTAGCTCTATCTATATAAGCTGGGGCGATATGGAAGAGCAGAAGAGCTACCGGAGAAATGAGAAAACCGGAAAGCTGGAGTTCACAGGCAGTGAATGGGAATTCAACCCCACAGGAAGCACCTTCATTCCTTCCTGGTACCTGGACGGTGAATATGCCGAATACCGGCAGGAGCTGACGGTAGAATACAGCCCGGGGGAGGAAGTGCCGGAGAAAACCATGGTTCGCGTGGATAAGGTAATCAAAACCTGGGAGCAGGAATATGGATACACGATAAAATGAAGAAATCTGATATGAAAAACCGCAGGACGACCGGCCAGATAGCCGGAATTCCTGCGGTTTTTCTTTGATGAGTTTATCCAGTAAACGTAATTGCCGATATTAGATACGAGCTACGCCGCTCTCTTTCGCAGCCTCGGCTACAGCCTTAGCGACGCAATCCTTCAGTCTGGAATCGAAGGCTGCCGGCAGGATATAATCTGCGTTCAGCTCCTCGTCGGATACCAGGGAAGCGATAGCGCGTGCAGCGGCGATCTTCATTTCGTCGTTGATATCGGATGCGCGAACGTCCAGAGCTCCGCGGAAGATACCCGGGAAGGCAAGAACGTTGTTGACCTGATTCGGGAAATCGCTGCGGCCGGTGGATACCACAGCAGCGCCTGCAGCCTTTGCCTCATCCGGGAAAATCTCCGGAGTCGGGTTTGCGCATGCGAAGATGATAGCATCCTTTGCCATGGTGGAAACCATTTCCTTGGTCAGAACGCCCGGTGCGGATACGCCGACGAATACGTCTGCGCCCTTGATCACCTCAGCCAGGGTACCCTTCTCCATGTTCCGGTTGGTAACTGCGGCAATCTCCTCCTTGATGGGGTTCAGACCTTCGCGGCCCTCGTAGATGGCGCCCTTGCGGTCGGTCATGATAACATTTTTCAGGCCCATGCTCATCATCAGCTTGATGATAGCGATACCGGCTGCGCCTGCGCCGGAGGTAACGATCTTAACGTCCTCGATTTTTTTGCCTACCAGCTTCAGAGCGTTCATCAGACCTGCCAGTGTGATAACGGCGGTACCATGCTGGTCATCGTGGAAAATCGGAATATCGCAGCGCTCTTTCAGCTTCTGCTCGATCTCGAAGCAGCGGGGAGCGGAGATGTCCTCCAGGTTTACGCCGCCGAAGGAGCCTGCCAGCAGGGCAACGGTATTTACGATATCATCTACATCCTTGCTGCGTACGCAGAGCGGAATAGCGTCTACATCGCCAAAAGCCTTGAACAGGACACATTTACCCTCCATAACCGGCATACCAGCCTCCGGTCCGATATCGCCCAGACCCAGAACTGCGGTACCGTCGGTCACTACGGCAACGGTGTTCCAGCGGCGGGTCAGATCGTAGCTTTTATTGACATCCTTCTGAATCTCCAGACAGGGCTGTGCAACACCCGGTGTATAAGCAAGAGAAAGAGCCTCCTTGCTGTCTACGGCTGCCCGCGGCGTAACCTCCAGCTTGCCCTTCCATTCATAATGTAATTTCAATGATTCTGCAGCGTAATCCATGATATAATCTCCTTTTTTTCTGGGAAACGGCTCTCTGTCCGTCAATGGTACAGTGGTTATCGATAGGTTGTACGGCATTGTATTTTTTACGGTACAATCATTCTATGAGTATCATAGCGCTACTTTACAGAAAAGTAAAATATATATATAATAAGGTATTATAGGAAAAAACTATAGATTTGGGAAATGGGAACACGAGGGGGAAGAGCGTATGACGATCGCTAAATTACAGCAGTTTCTTGCAGTTTGTCAATTTCAGAGTGTAAGCCGCGCGGCGGAGTTTCTGCATATTTCCCAGCCGTCTGTATCCGGGACTATCCGGGATCTGGAAAGTGAATTTCAGATTAATCTGTTCCGGCACGAGGGGAGGCGCCTGGTCCTGACAGCCGAGGGCAGCTTCCTTCGGGAACGGGCCCAGCAGCTGATCCGCCAGTTTGACGAGCTTTCCTGGCAGATGGAGGATCTGGGAAATCAGAAAAACCGATTCCGGATTGGGATTCCGCCTATGGC
>CAKRTY010000282.1 GCA_934402125.1 uncultured Anaerosacchariphilus sp.
CTCTACGCCTTTATAATTGCCAAGCTTCGTAACCTTACTGTCCGGATACTGGCCGGCAATGCCTGTCCCGGTACTGCTTTCTGTATCTGTGCTTTTGCTTTTTCCACAGCTTCCGGTCAGCGCAAGGGCGCACACCAGGACTGCTGCAATCCATCTCTTTTTCATTTTTTGTAATCTCCTCTTTTTTATCAGAATCCGAAGCTATGCTCCGCTTTTCTTACCATATCATATTTTACCCGCAGGAACAAGAAAGTCTTATAGAACCGGCGAAAACAGCCTTGAAAATTGTTCCCTGACCCGCACCAGATACGAGCGTTTTCCATAGAGATATTCCGTCACCTGCGTACAGGATTTCAAATCCTCCCGGAAGATTTCCTCCATTTTCCGCGCTACACGGACACTGTAAATCACCGCGTTCACCTCAAAATTCAGCTTGAAGCTGCGGATATCCATATTTGCCGTACCATAACAGCTCACCAGTCCGTCCACCACCATACCCTTGGCATGGAGAAAGCCCCTGTCATAGGTATAGCATTTGGCTCCGGCCTCCAAGAGATCCCCGATATAGGAATAGGTCGCCCAGTATACCAGCGGGTGATCCGGCTTGCAGGGAATCATCACCCGCACATCTACGCCGGACATGGCCGCGATCCGCAGGGCGTCCAGGACTGCGCCGTCCGGAATGAAATAGGGCGTCTGGATATAGATGCTTTTCCGGGCCTTGCTGATCATTTTCAGATAGACGTTGCGGATATTCTGCCACTTGGAATCCGGGCCGCTGGAAATGATCTGAATGGCCTCGTTTCCTGGTTTTTCCTTCGGATGCCAGGAAAAATAGCTGTCGTTGACAAAGAGGTTCTGCTTTGTGGCGTAGTTCCAGTCCAGAATAAACCGGATATGCAACGCCAGTACCGCGCTTCCCCGGATCCGCAGGTGGGTATCCCGCCAGTAACCGAACTTCGGGTCCAGTCCCAGATATTCCCGGCCGATGTTGAAGCCGCCCACAAAGGCCGTCCTGCCGTCTATGACTACGATTTTCCGATGATTCCGGTAGTTTATCCGAAGCTGGAGGCTGCCCAGGATAGCCGGGAAGAACTCGCCCACCTGGATTCCGGCAGCCCGAATACGTTTCCAGTCCGAGCGCTTCATTTTCCGGCAGCCCATGCTGTCATAGAGAATCCGGACCTCCACGCCCTCCTGCACCTTGCGCTTCAGAAGCTCCTCGATGGGCTTCCAGAGCTCGTCGCTGCGGATGATATAATACTGGATATGAATAAATTTTTCCGCCCGCTCCATTTCCTTATAAAGAGCCCGGAACTTTTCTTTGCCGTCGGTATAGATCGCTACCTCATTGTCCGCCGTATAGACCGCGTCCGCCGCCTCCAGGTTCATCAGCACCGTATCCGAGAACTTCCGAAGCCGAGGATCCGTGGGAGAAAATTCGTCCCGGAAGATACTTTCCTCCTGTCTGCTGACTGCCGAATACATAGCGTCCTCGATCTCCTTGGTCCGGAACATCTGCCGCTTGTGGAAGTCATAGCCGATGATAAAATACAGAAAAATACCCAGAATCGGAATAAAGTACAGCACCAGAAGCCAGGTCCAGACGGTCTTCGGATCCCTGCGCTCAAAAAAGACAATCACAATCGAAAGTATCACATTGATAAAAAGCAAATGGTCCATCCAGAAATCTGCCGTCCGGAGGATTACGTGTCCCAGTCCCATCAAAAATTCCATATGCTCATCTCCATCTGTACACACGGTTCACACTGTTGCCTGTATTCTACCATTTTTCCTTGCACTTTACCACAAAAACTGTTATAATAGCACTCATGTGAAATGCCTAGGAGGAACAAGGAATTATGTCTAAGCTTACGATTATATTACTTGTAATTTTAGTAGTACTGGTTGTCGCGCTTGTAGTACTGTACTTTGTAGGAAGAAAAGCACAGCGCCGCCAGATTGCCCAGAAGGAGCAGATGGAGGCTGTAGCACAGACCGTCAGCATGCTGATCATCGACAAAAAGAAGCTGAAGCTGTCCGAATCCGGACTGCCCGAGCAGGTTATCCAGCAGACGCCGAAGCTGCTTCGCAGAAACAAGCTTCCAATTGTCAAGGCAAAGGTTGGTCCGAGAATCATGACGCTTGCCTGCGACGCCCAGGTCTTCGAGCTGCTTCCGGTAAAGAAGGAAGTCAAGGTCGTTGTGAGCGGCATCTACATCACAGAGATCAAGAGCGCCCGCGGCGGACTGGAAGTGCCGGTGAAGAAGCAGGGCTTCTTCAAGCGTCATTT
Organism: uncultured Anaerosacchariphilus sp.; assembly: GCA_934402125.1. Taxonomy (GTDB): domain Bacteria; phylum Bacillota; class Clostridia; order Lachnospirales; family Lachnospiraceae; genus Laedolimicola. Next base: position 2,294 of record CAKRTY010000282.1, read on the forward strand.
TGGTAAAAAATAAAACACAGGTAATGCAAAACAGGAGTTCCGGACCGGAACTCCTGTTTTTTTATCTATTTTCTTTTTATGAATCGGCCTGCAGGTTGATATGTCCTGCCTCTCTGGGCCGGATTTTCATTTGAATCCTGCACTCGGCCAGCTGTTCTTCGTTGGCCTCCAGCACGTACTCCACCGCCACGTCAATGGCGTCGTCCCTTTCTTCCACCTTCACTTCCCTGGCCAGAATCCCCAGGTTCAGGATGCCATAGGGCGTCTGATACCGGGTCAGGGTTTTCTTTCCCTTCTCAAACACCATTCTGGCGTTGGTCAGGCCGCGTTTCATCACCTCGAGAGAATTCTCCCCGATTTTAATGGTATTGCTGATG
>CAKRTY010000283.1 GCA_934402125.1 uncultured Anaerosacchariphilus sp.
CCACAGTCAGGCCGAACTTCGTGCGGATTTCCCACTCAAGCTGATAGTTGTTGCGGATCTGCATGACCTTGTCGCCGACTCTTAAGATTCCTTTTCCGTTTTTCCCGTCCTCTGTGACAATTCCATGTCCAAAAGGAATCTCCGCCTTGTCCCGATCCTCCGGATTCAGATACCGCTGCAGGACCCGGTTCAGATTGTCTACGCCCAGGGCGCCCTTCCGCATGGGCGTCAGCACCTGAATGTCCGAAATCTCCGCGCCCACATAGCGGGGCATTTTCTCCTGTACCAGCGCCAGCACCACCCGCAGAATCAGATTGGGATCCTGCCGCTGCAGGAAAAAGAAATCCCGGCTCTTGTTGTCCAGGCTCACCTGCTCGCCCCGGTTGATCTTATGGGCGTTCACAATAATGTCGCTCTCTGCCGCCTGGCGGAAAATCTTGGTGAGCCTGACCACCGGAAATGCCTCCGACCGGATCATATCCTGCAGGATACTGCCCGGCCCCACGCTGGGAAGCTGGTTCACATCTCCCACCAGAATCAGTCTGGTTCCCGGCACCACCGCCTTTAACAGCGCCTGCATGAGATGCAGATCCACCATAGACATCTCGTCTATGATGATTACATCTGCCTCCAGGGGATTCTCCTCGTTCCGGGCAAACATAGCCCGGCCCACGCCTGCGTTTTCAGGACCGCCGGACAGCTCCAGCATCCGGTGGATGGTCTGGGCCTGACAGCCGGTGGCCTCCGTCATCCGCTTGGCCGCCCGCCCGGTGGGAGCTGCCAGAAAGATACTCAGATTCTCCGCCTCGAAATAATGGATCATCGCATTGATGGTGGTGGTCTTACCAGTACCGGGGCCTCCGGTCAGAATCAGAAGGCCATTCCGCACCGCCTCGGCCACCGCCTCCCGCTGATGCTCGTCCAGCATGGTCTTCGTCGCTTTCTCTATCCTTGCAAGCCGGGTTTCTATCACCGCGTCCGTCTCGTCCAGGGACAGATTCAGATGGTACAGCATAGCCGCGATACTAAGCTCCGCGTAATAATAAGAGGCCCCGTAGACAAATACAGCCTCCTGTCCTCGGCTGTCCGGCAGATTTTTCCGGATCAGCTTCCGGTCGATACTGAGCTCGTCCACGTGGCGCTCCACAGCCTCCTGCGGCACTCCCAGAAGCTCCACCGTCCGGCGAAGCAGCATGGGCTCGGGAATACAGGTATGTCCCTCTGCCGCCGCGTTCAGCAGGGTATACAGAATCCCACTCCGGATCCGGAAATCCGAATCCTCCCGGATTCCCACTCTTTTCGCGATCTCGTCTGCGGTCCGGAAGCCCACGCCCGCAATATCGTCCGCCAGCCGATAGGGATTCTCCTTTATAATCCGATAAATCTCCTGCCCATACTGCTGGTAAACTTTTACAGCCAGATTCATGGAAATCCCGTATTCCTGAAGAAAAACCATGGCGTCCCTCAGATCCCGTTTTTCCTCCATCTGTTCCGCGATCTCTCTGGCCTTCCGGTCGCTGATTCCCTTTACCTCCGCCAGACGCTCCGGCTCCCGCTCCATGATTTCAAAGGTTTTCGCCCCAAATCTTCGGACAATCCGGGCCGCCAGCGCAGCGCCGATTCCCTTTACCGCGCCGCTGGCCAGATAGCGTTCCATGGCCAGAGCGTCCTTCGGCGTCTTAACCTCAAACCGTTCGGACTTAAACTGCTGTCCATACAGGGGATGTTCTGTGTAATCGCCCTCCAGCTCGATCAGCTCGCCCTCGCTGATGTAGGAAAAGAAGCCCACCACCGTGATCTCTTCCTCCTCCGATACCAGATTCAGCACCGAATACCCGTTTTCCGCATTCCGGTAGATAATATGTTCTACATATCCCTCCAGCTTCATACTACTCCTTTATGTGTCCATGTACAGAAATGGGCATGACAGATCTGTCTCCGTCATGCCCCTCTTTTGTGAAATCAAATTTTATTCATCCCGGTTTCCGGCCATGAACTCTACGAATTTACCGGTGCCGATGGCAACGCACTTCATGGCGTCCTCTGCGGTCATGGTATTGATACCGGTCTTCTCCTCCAGCAGCTCCTCCAGTCCGCGAAGCAGAGCGCCGCCTCCTGTAAGCACGATTCCTCTGTCCGCAATATCTGCCGCCAGCTCGGGCGGAGTTTTCTCCAGCACACTGTGGACAGCTTCCACGATCTGCATGGTAGACTCCCGGAGAGCCTCCTCGCAGTCCTCAGAGGTCACTTCTACGGACTTCGGCAGACCTGTCACCAGATTCCGTCCGCGGACGCTCATGCGATCCACCTCAGCCCGGGGATAGCAGGTACCTACCTTAATCTTGATATCCTCTGCGGTACGCTCACCAATCAGAAGGTTGTGCTTTTTCCGCATATAACGGACAATAGCCTCGTCAAAGTCATCTCCCGCAACCTTCACGGAGGTGCTGACTACAGCTCCACCCAGAGAGATAACCGCAATATCGCTGGTACCGCCTCCGATGTCTACGATCATATTTCCACAGGGACGGGAAATGTCGATACCGGCTCCGATAGCTGCCGCAATGGGCTCCTCGATGATCATAACCTCCCGGGCGCCTGCCTGATAGGTTGCATCCTCTACTGCCTTCTTCTCTACCTCAGTCACACCGCTGGGTACGCAT
>CAKRTY010000284.1 GCA_934402125.1 uncultured Anaerosacchariphilus sp.
GCCTGAAAGTGGGATTGAAGACAATATTGCCTTAGATGATTTTGATACGATATATTGGCTGGAAAGCCAGACCAATTCAGATGGAAAGACAGTACAGGTAGATGATCATGGAGAATACACCTTTACCCCGACTTCTTCCTATAAAGGTGATACCCTGGCTGTACGTGTGCATGATCCATACCAGATTAAGAATGGTATTTTAAATATTTCTGATGAAGAGAACTGGCAGGATGACAGCGAGTACTGGACGAATTATCAGGCAAACAGTGATGGAAGCTTTACCATAAAGTTAAAAGAGGGACGCAATATCGTTGAAATCAGCTCCGAGCATGGAAAAATGTATCGGGTAATTACAGCGAAGCCGGTCAAGCTGACAGTTACGAATCAGACCAGAGGAGGAAAGAAACTGGTAGCAGGAGATACAGCGCTGCTGCATTTTGACGGCTTCTGTTCGGTCGTATATAAGCTTGGTGCCATTTATAATCCGACAGAGGATTGGCCAACCTGGGAATTGGATGGGAATCCGTTTGTAATAAATACGGATCAGTGGGCAATTTCAAAAACCTCCGATAAGAAACTGTATTTTTCAGAAGAAGGCATTTATTCTTTTAAAAACGGTAAAATACAGGCTGCCGCTTATACAGCGGAACCTGAGGAGTTTGGAAAAGCTTATCGGCAAATGACCAGATGTGGAAAGCTGTCTTCTACTTATACAGGTCAGGACAGCGTGATTAAAAGCGCCACGCGATGTATATTGCCTGACTTCACCCTGGAGGTAGAGGATTCCAGCGAAGCGGAGGAGGCGAACAACCGGAAGGCGGGAGAACTGGAAAGTCTTAAGATTGGCTTATCCTCAACCAATTTTCTTAATGCAGCTATGAACATCAATAGTTGGAATGGAAAAATTACAGCGAAAGCAGTTGACCCGAATGCAGAACTGTTTGCACGGTATTGGAGAGAAGGGGAAGAAAAGCCGGACTTTATTAAAATAGAAAACGGAAAAGAATCCACACTTTCAGATACCGTGATCACATTGGGTAATACGGGAAATGTTACGTTGTATTTTGAGGTGCTGGTGCAGCCGCAAAGTGGATATCCGATGCTGTACAGCAGACAAATGACAGGAACGGGCTTTGCTTCGCAAATGAAAGCACATCTTATGGATGTGTCTGTAACATCAGCGATGGACGATGTTGAACTGGGACGTTTTGAAGGAATCTTAGAGTGTACAGATATAGAAAATAGCGGATATGGATTTGCCCTTGGGGAATCTCATTTTGAAACGTCCGTTCCCTATGAAGCAGAGCAGGTAAAGCTTAATTTATTTACCAATAATAGTAAACTCATTACGAAGAACGAATATAATGTCGGAAAAGCTCAAGGCTATCAAATTGAGACCAAAAAGATTGAGGCAGACGGTACAGAAACAGAGTATAAGGTGGGCGATGTAGTCCGTCTACAGGAAGGCAGTAATGAATTTAAAATTCATGTGACGAAATATGGTTTGATGGGGAAAAAATCCGGAAGAAAGGAATATGAGTATTCTTTGACGGTTGTTCGGCGCCCTGCAGCCAGAGTAATTACCTTCCAAATCCCGGAGGGAGCGACGCTTCTTGTGACAAACGGAAAAGAAGCGGCTCAAAAATCCCAGGAGGACGGTACCTATAAGCTTGAAAACGGCACCTATCTCTGGCATGTATCTAAGGAAGGCTACCTGACCAAGAGCGGCAGTTTTACGATTACGGATGATTCCGAAAGCCAGACCATTACGGTAGACGAGCTGGAGCCGGTACCGGAGCAGAGTGGAGCGGTAAGTGTAAGGATTGCAGGACAGAATACCGTTTTGCGTCCGACAGCAGACGTGGAGATCCCGAAAGAGATCAAAGACTTAAAGTCCTATCGGTATGTGAAGTACAATTACGGCGGTTATACCGCACTCCATGCTTTGCTGGATGCCTGCGAGGAGACAGGAATATCCTTCCAGTGCGTCAAGGGCAAACTGACATTGCTGGATGATTCGGCTGTAGGAGCCACCGGAGTTAACGCCAGATGGATTTGCGAAATCAATGGAGCAGTATGCAAAGACCCGGCCAACACACTGGTGAATGACGGTGACAAGATCGAATTTTATTATAATTCGGATCTGACGGGTATGACGTATGCCTGGCTGACACCGGAGAAGAAGGAAGTAGATCGGGGTACAGAGGTTACCCTGATGCTGTTGGGCAAGAGCCTGTCCGTGGAGAATGCAGGGTACAGTGCAGTCGCTGGAGCAGCGATCTATGATGGTAACAAGTGCCTGGGAACCACCAACGAATTGGGACAGTTTGTAATCGATACAAACAGTATGACACTGGGTACTCATTACGTGACAGCCACCCTGGAGAATGACGAGGGACAGAACCTGCTGACGGCAGTTATGAGCACCATTACTGTCAATAAGGTAGAAGATCCTTCGGCAGATCCCAATACAACGGTGGTAACCTTCCGCCTGATTGGAGATACCAAACACGGGGAGGATGAGAACAGCGAAACAGCGCATCAGTACACCACATGGCTGGCTACAGACACCTATACCTTTGAAGGGAACGAGGTGACAGTCGGAGATGTATTTAAGGCAGCGCTTGATGAAGCAGGCATGACCTATTATGGCC
>CAKRTY010000285.1 GCA_934402125.1 uncultured Anaerosacchariphilus sp.
AAATTATACCACCCGCGGTACCACCCTGTTTCACGGAACGACCCGTGCTCTTTGCGGAATACCTTCATATTCCCGGCAACTGACGTATGCCTTACGTCGCAGAATACTTGGTTTACATAACGTAATCCTTTGACTGCGCCCTCAGCGGTCCATTTGACATTCTGCATCTCGATCCGGCTCTCACCTTCCCGGACTCTCTGGGCGCGCATAAACATCGTTATCTCCGCTTCAACGGTTTAAATCATTGAATTTTTTATTAACTTACCACGATAGTAGGGATTTGTCAACCCATTTTTTAATTTTCTCCGGTATGGCTCATGACTGCCGCGGAATAGGGCGGCATATAGATCTCAATCGCTCCGTCGCTGACCAGATAATGAGCCTTCTCCAGATTGAAACCGTCCTCCATGGACAGCACACAGCGCCGGAACAGATCGCCATCGGAAATCTCAATCTGCCAGACCGGAACCGTCAGACGGACCGCCTCTTCCGTATTGTTGATAATCGTCACCACATGGTTATCTCCCAGGAAACGGCCAAAGGCAAAATGTCCGCCATCCGCGTACAGCGGAATCCCGCTGCCTCTCCGACAGGCCGGATTTTCCTTCCGGACACGAATCAATTCCTTATGATAGCGGATCAGCTCCTGATCCTCCTGTCCCCAGGGATAGGTTCTCCGGCTATCCGGATCCGTAAAACCGCAGACGCCCGCCTCATCGCCGTAATAGATGGTCGGCGCGCCGTGCCAGGTCATCATCAGAGCCACTGCCTCGCGGAAAACGGCCTTGGATACTCCTTCCTCCGCCGCTTCGCTGCCCAGCTCATCTACCCGGCCCACCTGATGGTTGGTGCGGGTCAGGAACCGGGAATGATCATGGTTGGAAAGCTGGTTCATGGCAATCAGGAAGGACTGGCCCGTAAAAGCGCAGGATTTCTCCCGCAGCGTGTCCAGAAATGCCTCCGCATTATTCAGAAGCGTCGGCTCACAGCCGTCGCTGTGCTTCTCCATGCCGGTCAGATACCAGGTGATGGGCTCCATAAAGGTATCGTAATTCATAATGGAATCCCACTCGCCTCCCTGCAGCCAGGTGGTCGCGTCCCCGTAATGCTCCGCGTAAATCACTGCGTTGGGGTTGGCCTCCTTCACATTTTTCCGGAAATCCCGCCAGAATTTGTGATTAAACTCCGGAGACAATCCCAGATCCGCCGCCACATCCAGACGCCAGCCGTCTACGTTGTAGGGCGGAGAAACCCATTTCCGGGCAATTCCCATAATATAATCATAGAGCTCCTGAGAGGTCTCATAGCTCAGCTTCGGCAGCGTATCATGTCCCCACCAGCCGTCATAGTACTGATTATAGGGCCACTCATGGGTATTGTTGAACTTGAAAAAATTCCGGTAGGGACTGTTCTCGGAGACATAAGCTCCCTTTTCATAATCCCCGTCCTCCTCATAGATACGCTCCCGATCCAGCCATTTGTTGAAGGATCCGCAGTGGTTGAAGACGCCGTCCAGCAGCACCTTCATGCCGCGCTTATGGATCTCCTCCACGAAATGAATAAAGAATTCATTGCTGGCCTCCAGATTTTCCTTGCTGACCACCCGCTTGATATACCGGGTAGCTTTCTGATTGTCCAGCTCGCCGGGAGGAAGCAGCTCGCCGCCGTCCTCCTTGATCACTGTATAGTGGGGATCGATATAATCATAGTCCTGACAGTCATACTTGTGGTTGGACGGAGACACGAAAATCGGGTTCATGTAAATGACCTCTACGCCCAGATCCTGCAGATAATCCAGTTTATCCAGAATTCCCTGGAGATCGCCGCCGTAAAAACGGCGCACGTCCATTCCCTCAGGCGGTTCATTCCAGTCGCTGACCTGCTCCACCTGCTTATGGATATAGCTGTATTCGCCCGTCTGCACATCGTTGGTGGGATCGCCGTTGCAGAAGCGATCCACGTAGATCTGATACATGACCGCGCCCTTGGCCCAGTCCGGCGTAGCGAAGCCCGGAATGATCCGGAAGGCATAACAGTCCTGCAGGTTGTTGGTGACACTCAGCTTATTGTAAAAAATCCGCTCCTCGCCGGAACGGATTTCAAAATAATAGTAGATGGTGTCCTTGCCTGTTTCCCGTTCAATTTCATAGTAATCAAAGCGTCCCCGGGAACAGACCTTTGTCATCGGTATCCGTTCCTCTCCGCTAATAAAATATACCTGATCTACATTATCTTTCGCCGTCCGAAAACGAAGTCTGACCCGCTCTCCCGGCTTTGGCTCCAGTGGTATTCGGAAAGCTTCCGATTCCTCCACGAAAAGTGCCTGCTGGTTAATCTTTCCCATATTGCTCTCTCTTTCTGACACAGCCGCTCTCCCGCAGCCGTTCCCTGCATATCATTTTATAATACCCTGCTTCTAATTACAATATTTGTTTATTCCGTAACAATCTTTAGCCCTATAACTATTTCTGTATAAAGTGAAACAGACAGCTTGCGCTGTCTGTTTCAGGAGAAGGTATTTCTTTTTACTTATGGGGTGTAGCAAAAACTATATAATGTATTGGGGGTTTTACGAGTATTATTATATCATACAGTCGCGATAAGTGTGCACAAACCTCACAAAATTTGCACTTTGTTTTTGTCT
>CAKRTY010000286.1 GCA_934402125.1 uncultured Anaerosacchariphilus sp.
GAAGTTCTGACTGGCGCCGTTGCCAATGTAGCAAAGGTTATGGACGAGGGATACGAAGGAGCTGAGATTCTCGGCATCCACTTCGAGGGACCGTATCTGGATATGGTTTATAAGGGAGCGCAGCCGGAGCAGTACATCGTAAAACCCACCATTGAGCAGTTCAAGCGTTATCAGGAGGCTGCAAAGGGACATATTAAATACATTACCATGGCTACCGAGACGGACGATGATTTCGCCCTGACCCGTTACCTCACCGAGAACGGCGTCGTAGTCAGCATCGGTCATTCCGCAGCGACCTATGAGCAGGCCGTGCTCGCTTATGCTCACGGCGCCCGTTCCATGACCCATGTATACAATGGCATGACTCCCTTTAAGCACCGGGATAATGGTCTGGTAGGCGCTGCTTACCGCCTGCGCACCATGTACGGCGAGATTATCTGCGACGGTAACCACTCCACACCGGCAGCCCTGAATAATTACTTCATGTCCAAAGGACCGGATTACAGCATCATGATTTCCGACGCTCTGATGGCAAAGGGTTCTCCGGCCGGAAGCAAATACATCTTCGGCGGAAATGAGATTATCATTTATGAGGACGGAAGCGCTCACCTGACCTCCACCGGCGGTCTGGCAGGCTCCACACTGTGCCTGAATCAGGGCCTTCGTATCCTGGTTGAGGAAGCTATGGTTCCCTTCAACTATGCCCTGAATGCCTGCACCATCAACCCGGCCCGCTGCCTGGGTCTCGATGATCACAAGGGTGCCATCGGCGTAGGCTATGACGCTGACATCGTAGTTCTGGAGAAGGATTACAGCGTTGTCCAGACCTACTGCAAGGGCGCAGCCCAGTTATAGTTTTCAAATTACATTTCTACACAGATATATTAAGGAGGATTACTTACATGAAACACCCACTTCAGAAAATGATGGAAGACCGCCGCAACGGCATCAAGGCAGGCATTCCTTCCTACTGTACCGCTAACCCGCTGGTTCTCGAGACGGCTCTGCGCCGCGCAAAGTTTCTGAACAGACCGGTTCTCATCGAGGCTACTGCCAATCAGGTAAACCAGTACGGCGGATATACCGGAATGCTCCCGAAGGATTTCTATAAGCTGGTTCTTGAGATAGCTGAAAAAATCGGCGTACCGGAGCATCAGATGATTCTGGCCGGCGACCACTTAGGACCGCTGACCTGGCAGAATCTGCCGGAGAAGGAAGCTATGGAAAAATCCATCGAGTTGGTATATGAATATACCCGCGCAGGCTTCACCAAGATCCACCTGGATACCAGCATGAAGGTTGCCGATGATCCGGAAGGACTTCTTTCCACTGAGACCATCGCGCGCCGCGGCGCAATCCTTTACAAGTCCGCTATGAAGGGCTACGAAGAACTGAAGGCTGAGAAGCCGGACGCTATGCGCCCTGTATTTGTCATCGGAAGCGAGGTTCCGATCCCGGGCGGCGCTCAGGAGGCCGAGGACACTCTGGCTGTTACCAGCCCGGACGCTTTCCGTGATACCGTAGCTACTTACCGCCGTGTCTTCAAGGAAGAAGGCATCGAGGATGGCATGAACGATGTTATCGCTGTTGTCGTACAGCCCGGCGTAGAGTTCGGCGACGATCAGGTATTCATGTACAATCATGACGCTGCCGTAGATCTGTGCGCAGCCCTGGAGGAATACCCGGAGGTCTGCTTTGAGGGACATTCCGCAGATTATCAGAGCCCCCAGAGCCTTCGCAACATGTGTCAGGACGGCATTGCTATTTTGAAGGTTGGACCGGCTCTGACCTATGGACTGCGCGAAGCGCTGTTTGCTTTAAGCTTCATGGAAAAGGAACTGGTTCCGGAAGCTGAGCAGGCTCACTTTATCGAAACTCTGGACGAGGTTATGCTGAAGAACCCGGCTAACTGGCAGAAGCACTATCACGGCGATGAGAAGCAGATGGCTCAGGCAAGAAAATACAGCTTCTCTGACCGCGCGCGCTACTACATCGGCCAGCCGGAGGTAACGGAGGCTATGAATCAGCTTTTCGCAAACCTGCGCAAGTACCCTGTTCCGATGAACATGCTGCATCAGTATATGCCGATTTCCTACAATAAGATTCGCGATGGCGAGCTGGAACTGGATCCGCGGGAACTGGCTATGGACGGCGTTACCAACTTTATGATGGATTACGAGTACGCAGTAACACTGTAAACTTTTCTGAAATCTGAAACTTTAAAAATGCTGGAGATTCCACTAAAAATGAAATCTCCAGCATTTTTTACTTCATCTCTTCCTTTGCGTGGGACATAACTTCGTCGATATTCCTGTTATATCCATTGGCATTCAGCCAGTCCATCCGGTCGCTGTCCAGTCGGAAGTCAGATCCCATATTCTGATAAAGGCGCACCTCACTGCTGATCCGATTCCCCGGTTCACCGTATAAATCATCATAGCTGCAGATGATAATCACATCCTTCTGCCCGTCCCCGTCATAATCCTGAAAGCTGACCGCCAGTACCTCCTGAAACAACAACGGATCCCGGTAGCCATTTTCCGTAATTCCCGGAAAATCATAGATTTCCGCATTATCCTGCACCAGGGAAAAGCTCACGTCCTGATTGCCGTACAT
>CAKRTY010000287.1 GCA_934402125.1 uncultured Anaerosacchariphilus sp.
GCACGATAGACCTTTGCCCTATCCCCCTGCAGCCCCAAAAGCTTCGCTGTTCCCAGAGCGACCATGAAAATCAGCACATAGAAAATCACGGTACTATAGACAACCGGCAGAGATTCCATCAGAATTTCCCTGGTCACGCCGTTTACGGTATTGATAAAAATCATCATCGGCAATGCCAGCTTCAGCACAAACGCGGCCAGCACGCCCAGCTTATCATGATTCCATACTTTTGTTTTGACCAGAAGAACACCCAGGAGCACGTAAATCACCATCTGCGCCATCTGGCTCATCAGTATTCCAAATGTATTCATAAAAACCCCCTGCGTTATAACACTAAAGTTCATTATAACACAGAAGGTTCTCTTTGCGTAGGTATGTATCTTTTATTTTGCGTCTATCTTCTCAATCCGATAGGCCAGACCTATCTGGGCCGGGCAGGTCTCCCGGATATAACCGCTAAACCAGATCTCCACGGTGTCGCCGGGCTGTACCTCATTCATCAGATTGTCTGCGGAAACCACATAGTCGCCCGCGGACATTTCCTGAAAGCCGTCGGCCACAGCGATGTAGGTCACCAGAAGATTCCCCTCGTTTACTTCCTTTACCTCGGCCGTGAAATGCAGTACCTCCACCGGGATCGACGTGTCCGCAGAATCCACATTCCGGAAGATATGGGGTTCGTCGTCCCAGTACACAAGCAGGGTGTCGTCCGCGCCGAACTGGTAGCCATACCCTTTTCCGAAATTGGCTTCATCGTCTCTGGCAGGCAGCTGGGTGCTTTCCACCGAAGTGGTAATCTTTCCATCCATATTACCGCAGCCGACCATGCTGCTTAAGAACCCGGTATCCTGGTAAATAACGCCATTCACCCGGACACAGGGCGCATAACCCACCGGACGGGATTCCGTGAGATCGGGCAGTGTAACCGCGTCGCCGGAACCATCTGTGCTCTCCTCCTCAGACACTGCGTCGGCGGTCTGTACCTGGGGCTCGGCTCCGACGGTGTCCTGGGTCTGCGCGCTTCCGGCGCAGGCTGTCAGAAATGTGGCTGCGGCGGCTGTTATCAGTAACAGGCTAAGTCTTTTTTTCATAGGATAATCCTCCTTTTCTTTCCTTTACTTATATAAACGCTTCTTTTTCAGGTTTACTACAGAAAAGCAGAATTTTATCCCACAGGTTATTTTATGTAACGCCTACTTCTTCTCTCCCGCCAGCTTCTCTGCAACCACGTAGAGCACAATGGTAACCACCATATCCGGCAGGGTATTACCTACGACCATGTCCACATTCATCAGCCACCGGTAAATGACAAAGCCCAGAAGCCACACCACCAGCGTCTTCCACTCGAAGGCTCTTTTACTCTCTGCCTTTTTCAGGATAAAGAAGTCCGCAATCTGAATGGCAATCATCGGCGCAAAAACAGATCCGATGAAATACAGGAAGTCCGTGATATCGTCCATGGGGAACAGGATGGCTCCCACGATACCGATCACAGTCACCACAACCGCTACCCATTTTCCATGGATCTTCTCTCCCAGGGACTCGCTGGAAATGCCTGCGGAGTACGCGTCCAGGAAGGTGGTGGTCACGGTAGAGAATACAATGATCAGAAGGCCTGCGATCCCCAGGCCGGCCTTTACCATAATCTGCGCGATATCCGACTCTCCGGTAAAAATCGCGGCTCCCATACCAATCACATACATCCAGCAGCTTACCAGGCCGTAAACGACTGCGCTCACCGCCGTCGCCTGCACCGGTTTTTCCGCCTCTCTGGTATAATCGCTAATCAGGGGCAGCCAGGACAGGGGCATAGCTACGGAAAGCTCTACGGCCGCGCCAAAGGTCATGCCTTCTCCTCCTGCGGCGGCCGCGCCGCCGTGTCCGAAGATCACAAAGCTTAACAGAATGGTCAGGATAAAGAGCGCCGCCATGGCCACCGTATTTACCTTGCCCAGGTTCTCAATACCGATGAGACTCCACACGATAATCAGGCCGCCAATCAGCAGACACCAGACCCAGTTGCCCACGCCCAGAATGCCGTCCGCCGCCAGTGCGCCGTCATAAATCATGATGGCCGTCCAGCCCACCAGCTGAATCACATTCAGTGCGGAAAAGAGCAGTCCGCCCTTGCTTCCAAAGCTCATCTTTGCCGTTTCCATGGCGCTTCTTCGCACCTTTCCGCCGATGAGACCAGATAAGAACAGCATGGTACAGCCGATGATGTGGCCTACGATAATAGCCAGCAGACCTTTTCCGAAGCCCAGATCCGCAAGATAAGTTCCGGTCAGGATCTCCGCAATCGAGACTCCGGCTCCGAACCAGATAAGACCGTTTTCAAATACAGAAGTACGCTTTTCTGTCATCTTACCGCACCTCCTTCGCAAATTCGCCCGTCAGATCAAAGGCATGCTTCATGGGGCCGGATCCTTTTCCAAGATCCAGCATGGCTCCCAGCGCGCCGGAGATATAATCCTTCGCCCGCTTTACTGCTTCCGGAAGATCATAGCCCTTGGCCAGATTGGAAGCAATGGCGCTGGACAGGGTACAGCCGGTACCATGGGTATTGGGATTGTTGATGCGCTTGCCCTCGAACCAGTGGCC
>CAKRTY010000288.1 GCA_934402125.1 uncultured Anaerosacchariphilus sp.
AGCCGGAGCTGGAGGCTTATGCAGGAAAAGAGGTTATCATGGGCATCCGTCCGGAGGACATTCACGCGGAGGAATCCTTCCTGTCCATCTCTGACGCTTCCAATATCGAGGCAAAGGTAGATCTGGCGGAAATGATGGGTTCTGAGATTTATCTGTATCTGACCTGCTTCGGACAGAAGCTGGTAGCCAGAGTGCCGTCCCGTACCGGAATCCGTGCGGAGGACGTGGCGAAGCTGGCTTTGGATGTGAACAAAATTCATGTCTTTGACGCGGAGACAGAAGCGATCATTTGTCATTAGGATTAAAAATCAGACAGTCAGGAGGAAAATCACGATGACGAAATATACCGTTTTATTGAACAGCATTGAAAAAATAAAAGACTTTGTAAATACCATTACCCGCTATCCCTATGATTTTGATCTGGTGTCGGGACGCTATACCATTGACGCCAAATCCATTATGGGTATCTTTTCCCTGGATTTGACCCACCCGCTGGATCTCTGCGCCTATACGGACGGAGATGAAAAGCTTCAGGAGGATCTGAAACCCTATCTTGTGGAAGAAGGAGCGTGATGGCCGGTGAGAAGCAGTGGAGTTTTGATGCACCTCTCTTCCCTTTCGAGTCCCTATGGAATCGGCAGCATGGGAAAACCGGCGCGGGATTTCATTGATTTCCTGAAGGCGGCAGGTCAGGGCTACTGGCAGCTGCTTCCCATCTGTCCCACCAGCTACGGGGATTCTCCTTACCAGTCCTTTTCTACCTATGCGGGCAATCCTTATTTTATTGATCTGGAGCTGCTTGAGGAAGACGGACTTCTGGAATGGCAGGAGTATGGAGCGGTAGATTGGGAGAGCGTGCCGGAGAAGGTCAATTATGGAGTCCTGTACGAGAAACGGTACCCGATTCTGCGGAAGGCCGCAGAGCGGTTCCTTATGCGGATTCCTTCGGATTATCCGGAATTCTGTGCGAACAATGATTATTGGCTGGGAGATTACGCCCGCTTCATGGCCATGAAGCATGCTCATGGAGGAGCGTCATGGCAGGAGTGGGAAGCCCTTTCGACAGAGGAAATCGAGCTTCAGTACGCGGAGGAGATCCGTTTCTGGAAGGTACTCCAGTACCTGTTCTTCCGGCAGTGGAAGGAGCTTCGCGCTTATGCCAATGAGCAGGGCGTCCGACTGATTGGCGATCTGCCCATCTACGTGTCCCTGGACAGCGTGGACGTGTGGGCGCATCCGGAGCTGTTCCAGCTGGACGAGAACCGGAACCCGAAGGAAGTGGCAGGCTGTCCGCCGGACGGCTTTTCCGCAGACGGACAGCTCTGGGGAAATCCCCTCTTTGATTGGGAATATATGGAAAAGAACAATTATGACTGGTGGGTCAGACGGATTCAGTATCTCTGCAAGGTCTACGATATCCTGCGGATCGACCATTTCCGGGGCTTTGATTCCTACTATGCGATTCCGTATGGAAATACGACTGCCCGGGGCGGGCGTTGGAAGCAGGGACCGGGAATCGCTCTGTTCCGGGCAGTGGAGGATCAGATTGGGCCGCAGCGGATCATTGCAGAGAATTTAGGTTATCTGACCGAGTCGGTCCACCAGCTTCTGGAGGACAGCGGCTTTCCGGGAATGAAGGTATTGGAATTTGCCTTTGACAGCCGGGACGGAGGCGGCAACGCCTATCTGCCGGAGAATTATCCGGAGCATTGCGTGGCCTATGTGGGAACCCACGACAACGACACGGCGCTGGGCTGGATGAAAACAGCTCCGGCGGATGATGTGGCCTATGCCAGGGAATATCTCCATGAGACAGAGGATGGGGAGGCAGCCCGGGCTATGCTCACTGCCATCTGGAACAGCCGGGCAGAGCTTGCCATCGTGCAGGCGCAGGATATCCTGGGACTGGGAAGCGAAGCCCGCATGAACACGCCGTCTACCGTAGGAACTAACTGGCGCTGGAGGGCGAAAGAGGGAAGCTTTACGCCAGAGCTGGCTGCAGAGCTTCGAGAGAAGATGGAAGCCTGTGGGCGGTTGGAAAAATAAAAAAGTACGGATGAAAAAAACAGGACATGGCAAAAGCTGTGTCCTGTTTTTACATCCAATTATTTACAAAAGATAGAAAAGCTGCAATTAAGCATAAAATAGATCATATATTATCTGTAAATAAATCGTACAAGAATGATGTAAAAGTCTTACATCGAAATCCACCCAAAGGCGTTTGCCACGGAGCTGAGCAGGATAATGACTGCAAAGACCGGGCCCAGATACTGGATCATGACGCGGAAAATCTTCTTTCTCTTAAAAGACTGTTCCCCGTGGAGCACTTCTTCTTCAATTCCCTTTACGCCGATGACTCTGGAAACTAGAAGGCAGGTAGCGACTGCCGCGATGGGCATCATCACAGAGTTGGTCAGGAAATCAAAGAAATCCAGGAACTGCATACCGATGATTTCCACAGCGGCCAGAGGACCGTAGCCCAGAGAGGACAGGGTTCCGAGGGCAAGCATGATAATGCCGATCATGACGGGTGCTTTTTTGCGGCCCCAGCCCAGCTCATCCTCGAAGGTAGATAC
>CAKRTY010000289.1 GCA_934402125.1 uncultured Anaerosacchariphilus sp.
GCAAATCCGGGTTTGCCACGCTGATTGGCAGACCCAACGTGGGAAAATCGACCCTGATGAACCGGCTGATCGGACAGAAGATCGCCATCACCTCCAATAAGCCCCAGACCACCAGAAACCGGATTCAGACGGTCTATACCTGTGACGAGGGACAGATCGTATTTCTGGATACGCCGGGTATCCACAAGGCAAAGAATAAGCTGGGCGAATACATGGTCAATGCAGCCGAGCGTACCTTAAAAGAGGTGGACGTGATTTTGTGGCTGGTAGAGCCCACCACCTACGTGGGAGCAGGAGAGCAGCATATCGCGGAGCAGTTAAAGCGGGTAAAGACGCCGGTGATTCTGGTCATCAATAAGACCGACATGGTGAAGCGGGAGGAGCTGCTGGCCGTGATCGATACCTACCGGAAGCTTCATGATTTTGATGAAATTGTACCCGTATCGGCCATAAGCGGTGATAATACAGAGACGCTGATCGAGCAGATTTTTAAATATCTGCCCTACGGCCCCATGTTTTACGACGAGGATACGGTGACGGACCAGCCCATGCGTCAGATTGTGGCGGAGCTGATCCGGGAGAAGGCCCTGCGCTGTCTGAACGAAGAAATTCCCCACGGAATCGCGGTCTCCATCGACAAGATGAAGGAGCGGCCGGGCGGAAAGGTTATGGACATCGATGCCACCATCATCTGCGAGCGGGATTCCCACAAGGGCATCATCATCGGCAAGCAGGGCAGTATGCTTAAAAAGATCGGCAGCGCGGCCCGCTATGAGATTGAGGAAATGCTGGAGATGAAGGTGAATCTGCAGCTCTGGGTGAAGGTGAAAAAGGACTGGCGTGACAGCGATTTCCTGATTAAAAACTTCGGCTACGATAAAAAGGATCTGGAAATGTAAAAGAAGCTCCATTACCATTTATTTGCGGGCATACCTGTCCGGAATCTGGATACGCTAAGAAAAGAAGACGTGTACAGACATAAGAACAGGAGCGGAGCACATGACATGGGAAAGGTTTGAGCTGACCGGAGCGGTAGAGGATTATCTGAGCTACAAGGGGATTACCCGGGAGCGGGCGGAAAACGCCTGTCGGGAGAAAGGAGAAAGCCGGAGGGCGGAAGCGGAACATGGGACAGAAGATCACAGTGACAGGCCTGGTGCTGGCGGCCTATCCCCAGGGGGATTATGACAGACGCGTCATCCTTCTGACCCGGGAGCGTGGAAAAATCACCGCTTTTGCCCGCGGAGCCAGAAGGCAGAACAGCCCCCTTCTGGCTGTCTGCAATTCCTTCGTGTTCGGAGAATTTGAGCTCTACGAGGGGCGGACCTCCTACAATCTCATGCAGGCCCGGGTCAGCAATTATTTCCACGAGCTCAGCGGTGATTTTGAGGGAGCCTGCTATGGGTTCTATTTCTGCGAGTTGGCGGAATACTATACAAGGGAGGCCAATGACGAGCTGCTGATGCTGAAGCTTTTGTATCAGTCCCTGCGGGCGTTATGTAAACCGACGATTCCCGATGAGCTGATCCGTTACATATATGAGCTGAAGGTCCTGGTGGTAAACGGCGAGTGTCCGCCGGACTTTGAGAAACTTGACGTCTGTGAATCCACCCGGTATACCCTGCAGTATATCGCGGCCTCCTCCATTGAGAAGCTCTACACCTTTACGGTGTCGGAGCAGGTGCTGGGGGAGCTCAAATTTGTGCTGCACCGGTACCGGGTGAAGTATATGGAGGGACATTTTAAGTCTCTGGAGATTCTGGAGGCCTGCATAAAGTGATTTTCTGGTTGAAAAATACCCCAAAAGACGCTATACTATATGGGATTCCGTGAGAACCTGCGGCCGCGCAGGCGTCTCAGAAAAGAGTGGGAGGAGTGTTATGAGAAAATCAGTCTGTTTTGTGCTCCTGGCGTGTATGATATCTGCCCTGGCCGGCTGTGGTTCTGTCCCGAAGGAGAGTACCCTGGCCATTGATAAAAAGGGAAAGATAACCGACACGGTCGTGGAGAGCTTTGACAAGGATTTTTACGATTCCGAAGAGCTTCAGAAGGAGATTGAATCGGAGCTTGCAGAGTATAATAAGAACTTTGCGGCGGACCACATCGCCATGAAGAAGTTTGAAGTAAAGGACGGGACTGCGACCCTGCAGCTGGTCTTTGACGGAAGCGAGTATTACGAGGATTATACAGAAAATACGCTGTTCACCGGAACTCTCCCGGAAGCGGAGGCCGAGGGCTATGAGCTGTCCGGAGAGCTGTTGGACGCAGACGGCGCGAAGACCGATCGGGCTTCCCTGGAGGACGCTGACCAGGCAAAGGTGCTGGTCCTGGAGACCGACGAGGCCATGCAGGTAGAGGTGCCGGGCACGATTTTGGCGATATCCGCAGGCGGCAATGTAAGTGTAACAGGTAAAAAGCAGGCGGCGGTCACAGACGGCGGGCTGTCATTTATCATTTATAAATAAGCAAAGAGGAGAAAAGCAAATGGAAAAGACAATGGACAAAATTGTAGCTCTGGCAAAGGCAAGAGGCTTTGTATATCCGGGTTCCGAGATTTACGGCGGTCTGGCC
>CAKRTY010000290.1 GCA_934402125.1 uncultured Anaerosacchariphilus sp.
CCCCTGCGCGGCAGGCGTTTTGAGTACGGCATTTGTTCTGGCAACAGGACTTGATATGGATGCGGCCCTGGTTCTGGCAGTTCCGGTCGGACTGGTAGCTATCGCGCTGTATACCATGCTGATGACAGTTCTGGCTGCATGCGGACATCTGGCTCAGAAATTTATTGATGACGGCAAAATTAATTCTCTGTGGATTCCGGCTTGGCTGCTTCCACTGATTATCACCTTTATCGGATATGGCATTCCCTGTATGCTTTGCGCATATTTTGGTTCCGATCTGGTTTACGCGCTGGCAGATGTGCTGAACGGCAAGATTCTGACAGTCGTATCACTTATCGGCGGTATGCTTCCGGCAGTTGGTATTGCAATCAACCTTTCCTTCATCTTCAAGGATGAGGCACGTATCTGGCTTCTGGTAGGCTTTATTGCAGCAGCGTACTTAAGCCTGGGTCTGATTCCGATTGCGATGATTGGTTTTGTAGGCGCGGTTCTTTATTTCTATCGCACGAAGACGGAGGTGGCATAAATGGCTGAGGTAGTAAAGGTTTCAAAAAGCGCACAGAAAAAGTCCATTTTAAACTGGTTTTTATCCTGTGCTGTAGGCGGCAACTATGAGTTTATGCATGGCGTTGGATTTATGTACTCCATGGTTCCGGTTGTAAAGGAATTGTATCCGAATGATGTAGAGAAGCAGAAAGAGACCCTGACCCGTCATCTGACCTTCTTAAATACAGAGCCGGAGGTAGGCACGGTCATTCATGGCGTAACAATCGCGATGGAGGAGCAGGTGGCAGCGGGAGCAGACTGTGACGCTGACCAGATTGTAGGCCTGAAATCTGCGTTGATGGGACCGCTGGCAGGTATTGGTGATTCCCTGATTCAGGGTATTATCATTCCGATTGTCCTGGCTCTGTGCATTGACCTGACCAACAACGGACTGGTTCTTGGACCGATTATTTACGCGGTTGCAATGTACGCCATCATGATTGGCTGTATGTGGGCATGCTTCAAACTTGGTTATAATAAGGGCGGCGATGCCATCGTTGATGTGATGGCGGCAGGAACCCTGGATAAGATCATGAATGCAGCCGGTATCGTAGGATGCTGCGTTATGGGTGGTCTGATTGTAAATTACGTTAATCTGCAGTGCGCGCTGAATTTTACCATCAGCGGTACAGAGTTCAATATTCAGACAGCTCTGTTTGACGCTATCTGCCCGAAGATTCTTCCCCTTCTGCTGACACTGGCCTGCGTAAGGGCACTGCGCAGTGGAAAGAAGTCCATTCATATTATTCTGGCAATGGTAGTATTTGCAATTGTTTTTGGCCTGCTTGGCGTATTCAGCGCGTAGGTCGGGTGTGGTTACCACAATCTGACGGATATATGTGACGGAGAGATGGCTGCCAGGGGGCATACTCCGGCAGCCATTTTTGAAAACTGGCTGTAAAAGATGGTTTGAAAACGGAAACAGGAGGCGGACATGAATTTTCTGAAAAAGATGGGAGAGACATTTCTGAAACCCCATTCGGACATCAGTCAGACAAAGACGGACGTCCTGGAAAAGTTCGATGAGGTAGATGAGGAAAAGGATCTCCAAAAGGGAATGTCGTTGCTTTCCTTTTACCGGCAGCGCTGCATCCGCGGAAATATCAGAAGTTTTCAGATTTTTCTGGACGGAGGTATGGCAGCGAAAATTGACATGGAGAAGCAGTGTCATCTGCTTTGTGAGCCGGGATTTCATAAAGTCTATATCAAACTGGACACCATGAAAAGCCAGATTTTAAATGTAAAGACAGAACCGGATACAAGGTACTTTTTTGAGATTGCCTGTACCATGGAAGAAGGTCTGATTCTGAGGCAGTTGGAATGGAAAAGCAGAGAGACAGAGGAGGCGTAAACATGGAACTTCGTTCAGAAAATGAATGCTGGAGTATTCCGGCACCTGATATGGAGCCCTCTTCTTTGACGGCAGAGGGTATGTTGGAACTGGAGGCGGATTTTTCCAGCGGTAAAATTGTAAAATACATTCGAGATGTGGAGTTCGCCTGTGTGGACGGCGTATCTTTGAAGCTGCAGTTGCTGCTTCCTTCCATGGCGTCGGAAGAGGAAAAGCGTCCTCTGATACTTTTTATTCGTGGTTCGGCGTGGCAGAAACAGAGTGTGGTTCCGGGGATTCCTCAGCTGGTGGAAATAGCGCGACGCGGTTTCCTCGTGGCCAGTGTAGAATATCGTCCTGCGCCGGGGTATCATTTCCCGGTACAGTCCGATGATGGCTGGAGAGCCCTGGAATTTCTTCTGGAACATGCGGATGAGCTGGGTTGGGATACAGGAAAGCTGGCAGCCTGGGGCAGTTCTTCTGGAGCCCATACGGCGCTTCTGATGGCGATGATGCCGGAATACCGGAAAAAGCAGCTGCGAATCGGGGCAGTGGTGGATTATTACGGACCGGCATGGCTTCCTGCTATGATTGATTATCATGGGACTTCTACAAAACACCTGGACGAGCTTTTGGGTGTTCCGGTAAAGGAGCATCTGGAACTGGCAGAGAAAGCCAGTCCGGTCAGTTA
>CAKRTY010000291.1 GCA_934402125.1 uncultured Anaerosacchariphilus sp.
CAGCTTCCGTAGTGGCGGGCCTGCGTGTGGAACTGGAAGGAAAGCAGCTTGACGGAACGGTTCAGGCCAGAATGTCAGGAATTTCCAGAAAATTGAACGAAGTAGTAGTGTAAACCTAAAAAACTGTTTATAAGGATGGGAATGGAAACATGCAATTAAAACCAGAAGAAATCTCCAAGGTCATCCGCAGCCAGATCAAATATTATGACAATGCTATCCAGCAGAACGAAACCGGTACGGTTTTGATGGTTGGTGACGGTATTGCCAGAGCAAGCGGGCTTATCAACTGTATGGCCGGCGAGCTGTTGGAGTTTGAGGACGGCAGCTTTGGTATGGCGCAGAACCTGGAAGAAAACAGCGTGTCCATCGTATTGTTCGGTTCCGATGAGAACATCAGCGAGGGTCAGACTGTAAAACGTACCGGTAAGGTCGTATCCGTTCCGGTTGGCGAAGCAATGATCGGACGTGTTGTCAACGCCCTGGGACAGCCTATCGACGGCGCAGGCCCCATTGTGACGGATACTTTCCGCCCGATTGAGAGTCCGGCTCCCGGAATCTGCGAGAGAAAGAGCGTATCCGAGCCGCTGCAGACCGGTATCAAGGCAATTGACTCCATGGTGCCGATTGGAAGAGGCCAGCGTGAGCTGATCATCGGCGACCGTCAGACCGGTAAAACTGCCATTGCGGTAGACACCATTATTAACCAGAAGGGACAGAACGTAATCTGTATCTATGTAGCCATCGGTCAGAAGCGTTCCACCGTAGCCAATCTGGTAGAGACTTTGACGAAAAATGGCGCCATGGATTATACCATGGTCGTAGCCGCGACTGCATCCGAGGCAAGCCCGCTACAGTATATCGCGCCCTATTCCGGCTGTGCCATGGGCGAGTATTTTATGAATCAGGGAAAGCATGTGCTGATCATCTATGACGATCTGACCAAGCACGCGGTTGCGTACCGTGCACTCTCCCTGCTGATTCGCCGTCCGCCCGGCCGTGAGGCTTATCCGGGTGACGTATTCTATCTGCATTCCAGACTTCTGGAGCGCGCGGCGAAGCTGGATGACGCCCATGGCGGCGGTTCCATGACAGCTCTGCCGATCATTGAGACCCAGGCCGGAGACGTATCCGCTTATATTCCGACCAACGTAATCTCCATCACAGACGGACAGATTTTCCTGGAGACCGAGCTGTTCCACTCCGGTGTTATGCCGGCTGTAAACCCGGGTATCTCCGTATCCCGAGTAGGCGGCAACGCCCAGATTAAGGCGATGAAGAAAGTAGCCGGAACCCTGAAGCTTCTGTATTCCCAGTATCGCGAGCTGCAGAGCTTCGCCCAGTTCGGTTCTGACCTGGATGCGGATACCAAGGCGCGTCTGGAGCAGGGAGCCCGTATCGTTGAGGTTCTGAAGCAGAACCAGAACGCCCCGGTTCCGGTAGAGAAGCAGGTGGCGATTCTGTACGCGGTTACCAGAGGAATCCTGACCAGGATTGATACGGAGGACGTAAAGGCATACGAGGCTGGTCTCTATACCTACCTGGATACCGATGCCACAGGCGCTGCGGCTATGCAGGAGATCCGTTCCACAGGCAAGCTGGAGGCGGAAACAGAGGAGAAGCTTAGGAGCGCCCTGGAGGCTTATACAGAGCAGTTTCTGAATACAAAGCCTGAAAAATAAGTGATAGAGGAGGAAGCATATGGCTGCAAATATGAAAGCGGTGAAGCTGCGTATCCGAAGCGTGCAGAGCACCATGCAGATCACCAAAGCGATGGAACTTGTAGCATCCTCCAAACTGCGTAAAGCAAAGGAACGGGTAGAAATCTGCCGTCCTTATTTCCGGGAGCTTCATGAGACCCTGCAGGATATTGCCGACGGCAATACGGATCTCACATCTGTATATGTGCGGGAGGCAGATTCTGAAAAATGCTGCTATGTGGTCCTGGCGGGTGACCGCGGACTGGCCGGCGGCTACAATTCCAATATGTTCAAGGCTGTGGAAGCAGCCATGGAAGGAAAGGATTGTGTGGTGCTGCCCATCGGCAAGAAGGCCGTGGAGCATTACCGGAGAAAGGGAATTCCCTGTATCACCGAAAAGTATGCGGAGATCGAGGACGTCTCGGTGGCCAACTGCTTTGAGATGGCCAATATGCTTTGCAGGGATTTCAAAAATAAGGAATTCGGTCATATCGAGCTTTGTTATACGAAGTTCGTATCTATGCTGTCACAGCAGCCGGATAGTATATCCATACTGCCGCTGGCAGATCTGAGCAGAACGGAGGAGAAGAAGGAGCCGGTGCGGAACCTGATTCTCTACGAGCCCAATGCGGAAGAGGTCTTTGACGCCATCGTGCCGGAATATCTGGCGGGACTGATCTACGGCGGCGTCTGCGAGGCCCAGGCCAGCGAGCTGGCGGCCCGGAGAATGGCCATGGAGGCCGCTACCGGCAACGCGGAGGAAATGATCGAAAACCTGAACCTGTTTTATAACAGAGCCCGTCAGGCCAGCATAACGCAGGAAATCACAGAGATTGTTGGAGGTGCGGAAGGCATCTGATGAGGTG
>CAKRTY010000292.1 GCA_934402125.1 uncultured Anaerosacchariphilus sp.
GCTGGTGCCCGGCGTCAGAGGCGCGTTCAGCATAACCTTAGCGATGGCTGCCCGGGCCAGGATAATGGCCTTCTCGGTCGCTTCCTCCATATCTTTATGAATCCAGGAGCAATGCTCGCGGATATTGGCAATCTCTACCATGTAGGGATTGATACCGGCCCGCTTTGCCGCCTGGCGAAATGTATTCTCATGCATTCTGGGGGAACAGGAACAGACAACGATACCTGTCAGGTGTTTCTGTTCGATGGCCTCCCGGATTTTCAGCTGTCCTGCTTCGGAACACATATACTGGTAATCTTCCGCGTGAACGACGCCCGGCTCCTTCGCCGCTGCCGCTACCACCCGTCCGATATCTACCGTCGCAGCTATGTTCGTACCGCAATGACAGACAAATACTCCTATTCTCTGCACGTTTTTTCACCTCCTGATTATTTGCTGTATTTGCGGAACGCGCTGGCCAGCAGCTGCTGGGGCAGTTCCTCGTCCAGTAATTCGGGTATCTCGTTGGGGCTTAAATAATTGCCGCCCCGCTGTCTTACTACCATCTGCCGTACCGCCTCAATGAGCTTCGCAGGCTTTACATCTCTGGGACAACGTTCTACGCAGGCAAAGCAGGAAAGACATTTCCAGATGGTGGTGGAATTTAAAAGGGGCTCTATGTCGCCATTCTCCACATAAGAAACAAACTGATGGGGACGGATATCCATCTCCTCATAAGCGGGACAGGTCGCGGAGCATTTTCCGCACTTCATACATTTCCGGGTGTTGACGCCGCTCATCTCCCGAAGTCTATCGGCCTTCGCCATATCAGCCTTCTGCATCTTCTGCTCCTCCTTCCGCATTTTTCTCAGGAATCAGGCCAAGCGCCTCTGCCAGGAGCTCCGTCAGATACGTAACCGGAAGCTTTTTCGCGCTTCCACTGGTTCTCAGGTTATAGAGACACAGCGGACAGGCGGTAATCAGTTCTTCCGCTCCGTGATCTGCCGCGGATTCCATGACCCGGTCTACCATCGTACCGGCCAGGGGCTTGTCCTTCAGAGACACATAACCGCCGCAGCACTCGTTCCGGTAGGGATATACCACCGGCTCAGCGCCCAGGGCCCGGATAAAGTCTTCGATAATGGTCGGATTCTCCGGATCGTCAAAGGCCATGATATCACTGGGGCGAAGCAGCATACAGCCATAATACGCGCCGATTTTCCGTCCGGTCAGGGGATGCGTCACCTTTTCCCGGATGGTATCAAAACCGATGCGGTCACGGAGAACCTCCAGATAATGAAGGACCTTTGTCTCTCCTTCATAGGGCTCTGCCAGGTTCAGATAATTGTTGGCTCTGGTACGGATATCTTCCACATTCTGCATATCGTCGTTGACACGCTTGATCACGTGATGACAGGCGGAACAGAGTGTTACCAGATCCTGTCCCTTCTCCTTTGCGTCGTTCAGGGCGCGGACTGCGGACAGCTTTGTGGCGATCTCATCGGACGCCAGCGGATAGACAGCTCCACAGCACTGCCATTCCTCGATTTCCTGTAAGGAAAAGCCCAGTGCTTCTGCTGACATTCTGGCGTATCGGTCCAGGTCCTGCGCCTTGTTCTTCAACGTGCAGCCCGGATAGTAGCTGTACACCATTTAACTACCTCCTTTTGTTCTTTTTTCGTATGTTGGTGTGTAAGTTGTCTTTTTGACAATTTTCTATCAATCTTAGTTATTATACTACACTGTTAAACCATTAACAACCCCCCAATCCGGATTTTATGTTAGTTTTTGAAGTTTTTTTGGTGGATATGTTGCATTTTCATGTTAACTTCACATTTTTTCCTGTTAATTCCGACTTAAATCGTCGGATTTTTTGCGAAATCTCCCCGTCCTCTTTGTGACTGGAATGTTAAATAAAAAACAGAGTGGAAATTTCCACTCTGTTTTATCAGTTTCATTCTTTAGTCCTCTTTCATAACATCGTCGATGAAGTTTTTCAGAACCTCTGCGGAATGCTCTACCTGCTCCCGCTCCTTGTCTGTCAGGGTAATCTTGATTGCCTTGGCAATTCCGTCTGCGTTGACTACGCAGGGGATACTGATGCAGGAGCCCTCCAGCTCCTCTCCGTATTCCTTGCCCAGCACGTGTGCCACCGGAAGTACGGTATTCTGATTCTTGAGAATGGATTCTACAATCCGGAAGGTGGACATGGCGATTCCGTCGAAGGTTGCGCCCTTCAGAGAGATAACGTCCGCGCCGCCAGTCTTTGCCTTCAGTGCGATAGCGTCCTTTACTTCCTCCTTTTCCTTCGGATCCTCCGGCAGGAAATGGTCGATGGTCTCGCCTGCTACGTTGACACTGCTCCAGATCGGTACCTGGCTGTCTCCATGCTCACCCAGGATATAACCCTGAATATCACGGATATCTACGTTCGCGCGCTGGCTTAAGAGATAGCGGAAACGCGCGGTATCCAGAGAAGTTCCGGTACCGATAACCCGCTCCGGAGACAGGCCTGTCTCTTTCTGAATCAGATAGGTATTCACGTCTACCGGGTTGGATAACACGATAATCAGCGGATTCT
>CAKRTY010000293.1 GCA_934402125.1 uncultured Anaerosacchariphilus sp.
GATGAGCGAGGACGCTATCCGCGCAGTCATTCAGGAGGTACTCGCAGGTCTTGGTATTGAGAAGCCCACCGGTAAAGATAAGGGTAAAATTATGAAGGAGCTGATGCCGAAGGTAAAGGGCAAGGCGGACGGTTCCCTTGTGAACAGAATAGTAGGTGAGTTGCTTGCGTAAGGCAGTCATCGCGGGACTTCTGGTTCTGGCAGCCGCAGGGCTTACCGCCTGCGGAGGGAAGGACGCGGAGGTTTCGGTGCCCCATGTGGAGCTGGCAGAGCAGCCAAAGAGCAGTCAGACCCGGGAGCAAAAGGATGCGGAGCTTGGACTGGAGACAGAACCGGGAACAGTACTGGGCCAGGAAGAAGTGACGGTGATGGAGGGCGAGGAGCCCCGGACTGTTTTGTATACAAGAATTAAGGGGAATGGTGATTTTTCACTGGCGTATGATACAGAAGCCTTTTCCCTGGAGGCTTCCGAAGAAGCGCTGATCTTTCAGGCGTTGGACGAAAGCGTTCCGGCCTTTGTAAAAATGGAGAAGGCAAAGAGCGCTTCTGCCGAGGATGTGGCGGATCAGTATGTGCTGGAAAGCAATGAGGAGTGTACCGTAGAGGACGTGACCGTAGGCGAGGGGGAATACCCGGCTGTCTGGGTCAGCTATGCAGAGGGGACGAAAGATACAGATCGAACCTGCGATATCTATGTGTTCCGTTATAACGACGTCCTGTATACCGTACAGATGGACTGTACAGTAGGAACTTATGAAAAAATAGGCCAGGCGGAGCAGATGATTCTGTCTACCCTGCGCTTTGACGAAGGATAAGACAACATGAAGAAGACACAGATTCGAAATTCATTGCTGCTGCTTCTGACAGCAGTGATCTGGGGAATCGCGTTTGTGGCGCAGAGCGCCGGAATGGATTATGTGGGACCCTTTACCTTTCTCTGCGTCCGTTCCCTGATTGGAGGGGCGGCCCTTCTGCCGGTGCTCTGGTTTCTGGAGCGGCAGAAAAGCGATACCCAGAAGCAGAAAGAACGGACGCCGGAGAAGAGAAGGCTTCTGATAAAGGGAGGAATTCTCTGTGGACTGGCTCTTTGCTTTGCCAGCACATTTCAACAGTACGGAATCCAGTTTACGACGGTAGGAAAAGCAGGATTTATCACGGCCTGTTATATTATTCTGGTGCCGATTGCCGGGCTTTTCTTTGGAAAGCGCTGCGGCTTAAATATCTGGATTGGCGTGCTCCTGGCAGTGGGCGGACTATACTGCCTGTGCATTACGGAGACTCTGCGGATAGGAAAAGGCGATATCCTGGTATTGATCTGCGCGTTCATTTTTTCCGCGCATATTCTGGTGGTTGACCATTTCAGTCCCCTGGTGGACGGAGTGAAAATGGCCTGTATCCAGTTTTTCGTCTGTGGCCTGGTATCAGGCGCAGGGATGCTTCTTCTGGAACACCCGGCGATTTCCGATATTCTGATGGCCTGGCAGTCCATTCTCTACGCGGGACTTCTCTCCAGCGGCGTAGGCTACACCCTGCAGATTGTGGGGCAGAAGGGTCTGAATCCCACCGTGGCTTCCCTGATCTTAAGTCTGGAGTCCGTCGTGTCGGTGCTGGCGGGACTACTTATCCTGCACCAGACCTTAAGCGGCCGGGAGATCCTGGGATGTGTGCTGATGTTTGCGGCGATTGTGCTGGCACAGCTGCCCGGGAAGGAAAAAGCGTAATGCTTTGTTAAGGGCAGGTTAAGCTTCCGTTAATTGTACCGTAAACCTATTGCGGTATCAGAAATAATAAATATAATGAAAGAGATTGATTTATGAAAATTTTATTTGTATCCCTGGGCTGTGACAAAAATCTTGTGGATTCAGAGGTGATGCTGGGCCTTCTGGGCAAAAAAGGCTTTTCCTTCACCGATGATGAGACAGAGGCGGAGGTGATTGTGATCAACACCTGCTGTTTTATCAATGACGCCAAGGAAGAAAGCATCAATACGATTCTGGAGATGGCAGAATACCGTAAATCCGGAAGCTGCAAGGCCCTGGTTGTGACCGGCTGTCTGGCCCAGCGCTATAAGCAGGAGATCATAGATGAGATTCCTGAGGTGGACGCGGTTCTGGGAACCACCACCTATGACGCCATTGTCGAGACGGTGGAGAAGGTGCTGGAGGGGCAGAAGGAGCTTCACTTTGAGGATATCGACCGTCTGGTTCCGGAGCAGGAGGGAGCAAGAACCCTCACAACCGGCGGACATTATGCGTACCTGAAGATTGCGGAGGGCTGTGACAAGCACTGTACTTATTGTATTATTCCCAAGGTCCGGGGCAATTACCGCAGCGTTCCCATGGAGCAGCTTTTAAAGGAGGCCCGGGAGCTGGCGGAACAGGGAGTAAAGGAGCTGATCCTGGTAGCCCAGGAGACCACCCTTTACGGAAAAGACCTGTATGGAGAAAAGAGTCTTCCCACACTTCTGCGGAAACTGGCACAGATAGGCGGAATCCAGTGGATTCGCGTGCTGTACTGCTATCCCGAGGAGATTACCCCGGAGCTGATTCAGGTGATGAA
>CAKRTY010000294.1 GCA_934402125.1 uncultured Anaerosacchariphilus sp.
GTGTAAAAAAGGTGGGCGTAAGGGAGTGCTGTATCGTCGGCGTCTGGTTTGGCGGCTTCCAGGCTTTGATGCCTCTGATAGGCTATCTACTGGGCAGTCAGTTTAAGGATTACATCACCAGCGTCGATCACTGGATTGCCTTTGTGCTGCTTCTCATCATCGGCGTTAATATGATTCGGGAGGCCCTGGGAAAAGAAGAGGACGGGGAGGTCTGTCCGAAGGAAGAGAATCCGTTTGCGTTTAAAACCATGCTGATGCTGGCGGTAGCCACCAGTATCGACGCCCTGGCCGTGGGGCTCACCCTGGCCTTTTTAAACGTAGCGCTGATTCCTTCCGTCACCTTCATCGGAATCACCACCTTTGTGATATCTGCAGCGGGAATCCGGATCGGCAATCTCTTCGGTATGAAGTATAAGGCGAAGGCGGAGCTGGCCGGCGGCGTAATACTCATCTGTATCGGCCTGAAGATTCTGCTGGAGCACCTGGGACTGCTGGGATGACAGAAAATATCGCAAAAATAATTTTGTCAAGAAAAAATACTTGACAACCCTGTCCGGATTGTGTATGATAAGTCAGGCAGGTGAGAAGTATGGATAAAATTCTGGAGCAGACGCTGCTGTATGATTTTTATGGAGAACTGCTGACGGATCATCAGAAGCAGATTTACGAGGACGTGGTGCTGAACGATTATTCCTTCAGCGAGGTGGCGGAAGAAAAGGGTATCAGCCGTCAGGGCGTGCATGATCTGATTAAGCGGTGCAACAAGATT
Organism: uncultured Anaerosacchariphilus sp.; assembly: GCA_934402125.1. GTDB lineage: Bacteria > Bacillota > Clostridia > Lachnospirales > Lachnospiraceae > Laedolimicola. The sequence goes on from CAKRTY010000294.1 coordinate 770, forward strand.
CTGCAGGAATACGAGTCGAAGCTTCACCTGGTTGAGAAGTTTGTGACCATCAAAGAGCAGATCGAAGAGATGGAAAAGTCCTTAAGGGAGACCGAAGAACCGGACAAGGAAGCGCTTGTACGGCAGTTAAACGGGATATTGGAGAATTTATAGATGGCATTTGAAAGTTTATCTGATAAATTACAGAATGTATTTAAGAACCTGCGGGGCAAGGGACGTCTTTCCGAAGCGGATGTAAAAGCATCCTTAAAGGAAGTGAAGATGGCTCTTCTGGAAGCGGACGTAAGCTTTAAGGTCGTAAAGCAGTTTATCAAGTCTGTGGAAGAGCGTGCCATCGGCGCGGACGTGATGAACAGCCTGACGCCGGGACAGCAGGTAGTAAAGATTGTCCATGAGGAGCTGATTTCCCTGATGGGAAGCGAGACCACGGAGCTGAAGCTGAAGGGCGCAGGCGATGTGACTGTCCTCATGATGATGGGTCTGCAGGGTGCAGGTAAGACCACCACGGCAGCCAAGCTGGCCGGAAAGCTGAAGGCCAAGGGAAGAAGAGTTCTTCTGGTAGCCTGTGACGTCTACCGTCCGGCAGCGATTAAGCAGCTGCAGGTCAACGGAGAGAAGCAGGGCGTGGAAGTATTCACCATGGGCGAGAACCAGAAGCCGGTGAATATCGCGAAGGGCGCTTATGAGTACGCCCGGAAGAACGGCTTCAGTGTTGTAATTCTCGATACGGCAGGCCGCCTGCACGTAGACGAGGATATGATGGAGGAGCTGCAGGAGATTAAAGAGAATCTCCATGTGGATCAGGCTCTTCTGACCGTAGACGCCATGACCGGACAGGACGCAGTCAATGTGGCCACCGTGTTCAACGATAAGATTGGCATCGACGGCGTGATTTTAACCAAGCTGGATGGCGATACCAGAGGCGGAGCGGCTCTGTCTGTCAAGGCAGTGACCGGAAAGCCGATTTTATATATAGGTATGGGCGAGAAGCTGTCGGATCTGGAGCAGTTTTATCCGGATCGTATGGCGTCCCGTATCCTCGGCATGGGCGATGTGCTGACCCTGATTGAGAAGGCGCAGGAGACCGTGGACGAGGAAAAAGCCAAGGCCATGACGCAGAAGCTGAAGAAAGCGCAGTTTGGCTTTGACGATTATCTGGAGAGCATGAACCAGATGAAGAAAATGGGAGGCCTTTCCAGTGTGCTGGCTATGATGCCGGGTCTGGGAAGCCAGATGAAGGACATTGAAAATGCCATCGACGAGAAGAAGATGGCGCGCACCGAGGCGATTATCCTTTCCATGACGCCGAAGGAGCGGTCCAATCCCGAGATTCTGAACCCCTCAAGAAAGCACCGTATCGCCAGAGGTGCCGGTGTGGACATTGCGGAGGTCAACCGCCTGGTGAAGCAGTTCGAGCAGATGCGTAAGATGATGAAGCAGATGCCCGGCATGATGGGAATGGGCGGCAAACGTGGTAAAAAGGGACGTATGCGTTTTCCTTTTTAAATAAATAAAAATACTATATTAACAGCAGAAAATGCGGAGGTGAAACAAATGGCAGTAAAGATTAGATTAAGAAGAATGGGTCAGAAGAAAGCTCCTTTCTATAGAATTATCGTAGCAGATTCCAGATCCCCGAGAGACGGTCGTTTTATCGAGGAGATCGGAACTTACGATCCGAGCACAGATCCGAGTACTTTCAAGGTAGACGTTGAGGCAGCTAAAAAGTGGCTTGCAAACGGCGCTCAGCCGACTGAGATGGTAGGCAAGATCC
>CAKRTY010000295.1 GCA_934402125.1 uncultured Anaerosacchariphilus sp.
GGACTTGGATTTTTAAATAACAGAGGCACAGACAGCTTTTCCGCCCGTGTCATCACTGTAAACGGAAAAATAACGGCGGCCCAGCAGCGGTGTCTGGCAGAGGCGGCAGAGCAGTTTGGAAATGGCAATCTGACCTTTACCACCCGTCTGACCGTGGAAGTACAGGGGATCCCCTATGAAAAGATCGGGGCGTTTCAGGAGTATATCGCAAAGGAAGGCCTGGAGACCGGCGGAACCGGTCCGAAGGTGCGCCCTATCGTATCCTGTAAGGGAAGCACCTGCCAGTATGGCCTGCTGGATTCCTTCGCCATTTCGGAGGAAATCCATGAACGCTTCTATAAGGGCTATCACGATGTAAAGCTGCCCCACAAATTCAAAATCGCGGTAGGCGGCTGCCCCAATAACTGCGTGAAGCCGAACCTGAATGATGTGGGAATCATCGGCCAGAGCATTCCGAATTTTGATAAGGAAGCCTGCAAGGGCTGTAAAAAGTGCGCCGTGGAGGCAGCCTGTCCCATGGGCGCGGCCAAGGTCGTGGACAAGAAGCTTCAGATCGATCCAGAGCTTTGTATCCATTGCGGACGCTGCCGCGGAAAGTGTCATTTTGACGCTATGAAGGAAAGCACCTATGGCTTCAAGATCTATATCGGAGGCCGCTGGGGAAAGAAGATTTCCCATGGCCGGGCTCTTAGTAAGGTTTTTACCTCCAAGGACGAGGCTCTGGATGTGATCGAACGGGCGATTCTGTTCTTCCGGGATCAGGGACAGCCGGGAGAGCGCTTCGCGGAAACCATCGAGCGTATCGGCTTTGAGAAGGTAGAAAAAGCGCTGCTGGGTTGAAAGCGGGAAACCCAGGGGGGTATATTTTATTGACGAAAGTCTGTCTGTATGCTAAACTGACTAAGACGAAAAACGCAGAGAGTATGCCTTGGGCATAAAACAGGGGAATCAGGTGAAAGGCCTGAGCGATCCGGTCACTGTAAGCAGCTTGTCTGCAAGCCAGACTACCTGCTCTTTGCGGCAATGGACAGGCTTCCGTGGAAAGTGGTTCCGGATATATTTGGCAGCGGGATAAGAGAAAATCCCCTGCCGATGATAAGGAGAGATCTGTCATTTTCACAGATCTCTTTTTCTTTTGCATTAAGAGGAGAAAAAAGATGTTAAACCAGTTTTCAAGAACTGAATTATTACTGGGAAAGGAAGCCATGGAGCTTCTTAAGGAAGCCCGGGTAGCTGTCTTTGGTATCGGCGGCGTGGGCGGTTATGTAGTGGAGGCCCTGGCCCGGAGCGGCGTAGGGGCTTTCGATTTGATTGACGACGATAAGGTATGCCTGACGAACCTGAACCGTCAGATTATCGCTACCCGGAAAACCGTAGGCCAGTACAAAACCGACGTGATGAAGGAGCGGATCCTGGATATCAATCCGGAGGCTCAGGTGGAGACGCACCGGTGCTTCTTCCTTCCGGAGAATAAGGAACAGTTTGATTTTGCCAGCTATACCTATGTGGTGGACGCCATTGACACGGTCACCGCGAAGATTTCCCTGGCAGAGGAATGTGAAAAGGCGGGCGTACCCCTTATCAGCAGCATGGGCGCAGGCAACAAGCTGAATCCCTTCCTGTTTGAGGTGGCGGATATCTACCAGACCAGCGTGTGCCCGCTGGCGAGAGTGATGCGGCGGGAGCTGAAGAAACGGGGGATTCCGAAGCTGAAGGTAGTCTACTCAAAAGAAAAGGCTGTGCGGCCCATTGAGAACGGGGAAGTAAGCGGGGAATGCCCGCAGCGGCGATCGGTTCCCGGATCTACCGCATTTGTACCGTCCGTAGCCGGACTTTTAATCGCAAGCGAAATCATAAAAGACCTGACGGAGGACGCCATGAACCGCGCCCGTGCCGCCCAGGAGCAGGAGGAAAGATAAATGAGTGGAAAATTATATGGTATCGGTGTGGGCCCGGGCGATCCGGAGCTTCTGACACTGAAAGCGAAGCGGATTCTGGACGGGGCAGATGTGATCGCCGTTCCCGTAAAGGAGGCCGGCGAACTGAGCACCGCGCTGGAGATTATCCGTCCGGTGGTGGATCTGGAGAAGAAAGAGCTTCTGGAAGTGGTATTCCGGATGGCGAAGGACACAGAGGAGCGGAAAAAATGCCGGGCTGCCGCAGGCGAGCAGCTGACAGCAGAGCTTTCCAAGGGAAAGAATATCGCTATGATTACCCTGGGCGATGTGTCTGTATACAGCACCTATATGTATGTCAATCAGTATGTGGCGGAGCATGGCTTTGAAACGGAGATCATTCCGGGTATTCCCTCCTTCTGCAGCGGAGCGGCTGCGGCAAAGCTGCCCCTGATGGAGGGAAATGAATCCCTGGTCATCGTGCCCTCTGTCCGTTCCGGACAGGAGGTGGAGGACGCCATCGCCCATTACGACAACGTGGTGGTTATGAAGGCCGGAGGCAGTATTCCGAAGCTTCTGGAGCTGATGGAAAAGCATGGACGCAGCGGAGAGTGCGCTACCGTGATCAGCTGTGTAGGAATGAAAGA
>CAKRTY010000296.1 GCA_934402125.1 uncultured Anaerosacchariphilus sp.
GAGTTATTCCGGTCATCTTCGCATCCTCCCTGATGTCATTTCCGGGAATCATTCTCGCCCTGATGGGAAAGAGTGCAGGAACCGGAATCGGCGGCAAGATTATCACTGGTTTAAGCTCCAGCAGCTGGTGTAATCCCCAGCAGCCTATCTATTCGCTGGGATTGCTGCTGTATATTGTATTGGTAGTCTTCTTTGCTTACTTCTATACATCCATTACCTTCAACCCGTTGGAGATTGCGGATAACATGAAGAAGCAGGGCGGCTTCATTCCCGGCATCCGTCCGGGTCGGCCTACGTCAGACTATCTGGCAAAAATCCTGAATTACATCATTTTTGTCGGTGCAATCGGCCTGATTATTGTATGTGTCGTACCGATTCTCTTTAACGGAGTATTCGGAGCGAGCGTATCCTTCGGAGGAACATCCATCATCATCGTCGTTGGCGTTGTTCTGGAGACCATCAAGCAGATCGAATCTCAGATGGCAGTACGCTACTACAAGGGCTTCTTAAACGATTAATAGGTAAAAAATTTCCGTTACTGTTCACAGGAGCGGGCAGTAACAAACTTCCGGCCTGTGCGGGACCCGTTTCCGTACAGGCTTTCGGAAGTTTTATGGCAATTTTGCAGAAGAAGTGCGAACAGCGCATTTCAAGAAGAGGAGTAACATTATGAAAATCATCATGTTAGGAGCACCGGGTGCCGGAAAGGGCACACAGGCGATGAAGATAGCTGAAAAATATCAGATTCCGCATATTTCCACGGGTGATATTTTCAGAGCAAATATAAAGGAAGGCACAGAGCTTGGTAAGAAGGCAAAGTCCTATATGGATCAGGGACAGCTGGTACCGGACGAGCTGACGCTGGATCTGATCATGGATCGGTTCCAGAATCCGGACTGTAAAGACGGCTATGTGCTGGACGGCTTTCCCCGTACGATTCCCCAGGCTGAGGCATTGACGGAAGCGCTGGCAAAGAAGGGCGAAGCCATTGATTATGCGATTAATGTGGAAGTACCCGATGAGAACATCATCAACCGTATGGGCGGCAGAAGAGCCTGCCTGGCCTGCGGATCCACATATCATATCGTATACGCGCCGACCAAGGTAGAAGGCGTCTGCGATCGCTGCGGAGAGAAGCTGGTTCTCCGGGACGACGACAAGCCGGAGACAGTTAAGAATCGTCTGAACGTATATCACGCACAGACACAGCCCCTGATTGAGTACTACACCAAGCAGGGCAAGCTGGCCGAGGTAGACGGAACTCAGAGTATGGAAGACGTGTTTAACGCCATTGTAAAGATTTTAGGAGCGTAATTATGTCGGTTACAATTAAATCTGCCAGAGAAATTGAATTGATGCGCACAGCAGGCAAGCTGCTGGAAGAGGTTCACAATGAGCTTGCGGCTTTTGTAAAGCCGGGCATTTCCACCCTGGATATCGATCGCCTGGGTGAAAAGCTTATCCGGGAGAGAGGCTGTATTCCCAATTTCCTGAATTATAACGGATATCCGGCATCTATCTGTGTATCCGTCAACGACGAGGTCGTACATGGAATTCCCAGGGACGATCGAATCCTTCAGGAGGGTGACATCGTAAGTCTGGACGCAGGCCTGATTTATAAGGGTTATCACTCCGACGCAGCCCGGACCCATGCGGTAGGAAAAATAAGTCCGGAGGCACAGAAGCTGATGGACGTGACGAAGCAGAGCTTCTTCGAAGGTATCAAAATGGCAAAGGCCGGAAATCATCTTCACCAGATTTCAGCAGCAATTAACGATTACGTTGACCAGTTTGGTTACGGAGTAGTCCGTGATCTGGTCGGCCATGGAATCGGCGAACATCTGCATGAGGATCCGCAGATTCCCAACTTCCGTCAGCGCCGCAGAGGGATCAAGCTGGTGCCGGGAATGACCCTGGCTATCGAGCCCATGATCAACGCAGGCACCTGGGAGGTCGCGTGGCTGGACGACGACTGGACTGTAGTTACAGATGACGGTTCCCTTTCTGCTCATTACGAAAACACCATCCTGATTACCGAGGGTGAGCCGGAAATTCTGACTCTGACACTGTAAGCCTGTGGAGAAGTCTATGGAAAGAGTAGAAATTGGAATGTTCGCCAGATCAAAGGCCGGACATGATAAAGGTAAATTATATATCATATTAAGAACAGAAGGCGAATATGTATATCTGACAGACGGACGGTTACGTCCCATGTCAAACCCGAAAAAAAAGAAGAAAAAGCATATTCAGCCCATGTACAGGACACCCGAAGGCCGGGACCTGACGAAAATAACCGATGTTGACGTAAAGCGGGCCATCAGGCTGCACGAAAAGGAGGAAGAAGATGTCAAAAGCAGATGTAATTGAAATCGAAGGAACAGTAGTGGAGAAGCTCCCGAACGCCATGTTTCAGGTAGAGCTGGAGAACGGACATCAGGTTCTCGCCCACATCAGCGGAAAGCTCCGCATGAACTTTATCCGGATTCTGCCGGGTGATAAGGTAACCATCGAGATGTCTCCCTATGATCTGTCCAAGGG
>CAKRTY010000297.1 GCA_934402125.1 uncultured Anaerosacchariphilus sp.
GCATAAGCATGCATGGCGTTCTGCTTGGTCCGCCGTCCGATAGCCACATCTGTCGTTAATAAGGTAAAGCCGAAGGTCAGCACCAGAATCAGATAAATCAGTAAGAATAATCCGCCGCCGTCCTTGGCACACAGGTAAGGAAACCTCCAGATATTACCTACGCCTACAGCGCTTCCTGCCGCGGCCAGAACGAAGCCCAGAGAGCCGCTGAAGCCTTTTTCTTTCTTTTTCATGTTATAAATCTCCCTCAGTAAGAAATTGTGCGAATGAAATCCGCGGGTGAATCAAAGTCCTCGGTTGTTTAAAGGAATGGTCAGTTTTTTCAGCTTCTCCATGGTAGTCTGGGGCAGGGTGTTGCCGGGATAAATCTTATCCTTGATGGCCTGCATCCGGGCGTCTGTCTGGGCGATGATATCGGCGCATTCCTTCAGCTCCTGGGAAAGCTGATCCGCGTTTTCCACATCTTCGATATCCTGCTTATATTTCAACTGGTGATCGACGCTGGCCCAGAAATCCATGGCGATGGTGCGGATTTGCACTTCAACCCGCATATTTTTCTTCTGATTGGAGAAGAAAACCGGAAGCTCGATGATAAGGTGCAGACTGCGGTAGCCGTTTTCCTTCGGATTCTGGATATAGTCCTTCTTTTTAATCAGGGTAATGTCGTCCTGGCGCAGCAGCATATCTGCCACGGTATAGATATCGTCTATAAAAGAGCAGATAACCCGGACGCCGGCCACATCGTTCAGATTTTTTTCCACAGACTCCACGCTGACCGGGACGCCGTAGCGGTGCAGCTTCTCCACAATGCTCAGGGGCTTTTTTACCCGGGATGTGATAAATTCAATGGGATTGCGCTGGTGATGAATGCTCAGCTCGTCGTTCAGCACCTCCAGCTTGGTCCGCATTTCACGGATGGCGCAGCTGTACATCATCATCAGCTCCTGAAACTCAAAGGCCTGGTTGACGAAATAGGTCTGTATATCCGGAATATCGGTTGTATCGAGAAAGGTTTTCTGTAATTCATTTTCCATAGGTGTCACCATCCTGTGTTACAAAATGTTCTAATTGTTAAGATTATAACACATAAGTTACAAAAATGGAAGAGAGGGAAGCTAACCCTTGCAAAACTTCGTAAAATGTGTATACTGATATTAGTTATGCCCATTTTCGGAAAGCTGTCCGGATGGGCTTTTGAATCGCAAGCACTGAAAAGATGAGGAAGAATGAATTTATGGCAAATTATGTAGATGAAATCAAAAGAAGAAGAACCTTCGCCATCATTTCCCACCCGGACGCCGGTAAAACCACCCTGACGGAGAAGTTCCTGCTCTACGGAGGAGCCATCAACCTGGCCGGTTCCGTAAAAGGAAAGGCGACAGCCCGCCATGCGGTTTCCGACTGGATGGAGATCGAGAAGGAGAGAGGTATTTCCGTTACTTCTTCTGTATTACAGTTTAATTATGACGGCTATTGCATCAATATCCTGGACACACCGGGACATCAGGATTTCTCGGAGGACACCTACCGTACCCTGATGGCTGCGGATTCCGCAGTTATGGTGATCGATGGAAGTAAGGGCGTGGAGGCCCAGACCCGGAAGCTTTTCAAGGTCTGCGCCATGCGTCATATCCCGATTTTTACCTTTATCAACAAAATGGACCGGGAGGCTATGGACATCTTTGAGCTTCTGGACGATATCGAAAATGAGCTGGGTATCGCCACCTGTCCCATAAACTGGCCCATCGGATCCGGTAAAGCCTTCAAGGGCGTCTACGACCGGAATACGGAGAAGGTATTGCTGTTTTCCGATACAGAAAAGGGAACCAAGGAAGGCGAGGAGCTGGATCTGTCCATTGACGATCCGCAGATCGACAGCATTCTGGAACCGGGGCAGAAGGAGAAGCTGATGGACGACATTGAGCTTCTGGACGGCGCCAGCGCGGAGTTTGACCAGGAGTTGGTAAGCCAGGGAAAGCTGTCCCCGGTATTCTTCGGATCAGCCCTGACCAATTTTGGTGTGGAGACCTTTCTGAAGCATTTCCTGCAGATGACCACCTCTCCGCTGCCCCGTAAGGCAGACGTGGGGCTGATTGATCCCATGGAAGAGGAGTTCTCTGCTTTCGTATTCAAGATTCAGGCCAATATGAACAAGGCCCATCGCGACCGTATCGCCTTTATCCGTATCTGTTCCGGCAAGTTTACGGCAGGTATGGAGGTGTATCATGTGCAGGGCGGCAGAAAGCAGCGTCTGTCCCAGCCCCAGCAGATTATGGCGCAGGATCGGAAAATTGTGGACGAGGCTTACGCGGGCGATATCATCGGCGTATTTGATCCGGGCATTTTCTCCATCGGAGATACCTTGTGTATGCCGGGAAATCAGATCAAGTACGAAGGAATCCCGACCTTTGCGCCGGAGCATTTCGCAAGGGTACGCCAGATTGACACCATGAAGCGCAAGCAGTTTGTCAAGGGCATGGAGCAGATTGCCCAGGAGGGCGCGATCCAGATTTTCCAGGAGTTCAAT
>CAKRTY010000298.1 GCA_934402125.1 uncultured Anaerosacchariphilus sp.
ATATGAGTTAGGATAGATGTGTCAGATAAATATAGTGATTTGGACTGTTACTCTCACGGAGGCATAACCAAGAAAGATAATTTGGTATGCGTTCGTTTTTTTATGCCTAAAATTCAAAACTGACAGAGAGAAAGGACAGAAAACCATGTTTGGATTCTTTAAGAAAAAAGCAGACCCAGCGGTGTACGCACCGGTCAAGGGTAAATGTATCGATATTACAGAGGTAAACGACGAGGGCTTTTCCTCTAAAATTATGGGAGACGGCGTGGCTGTTATCCCGGAGGAGAGCGTCATCAAGGCTCCGGCGGACGGGAGACTGACCATGATATTTGAGACAGGACATGCTTTCGGCATGGAGGCGGATAACGGCCTGGAGCTGCTGCTTCACATCGGCATCGACACGGTCAACGAGCAGGGGAAAGGCTTCCGGGTTTTGAAAAAATCCGGCGACGCCGTAAAGAAGGGAACGCCCATCGTGGAGCTTGACTTGGCGGCGCTGAAGGAGAAGTACGACATGACTACCATGGTCATCGTAACCAATGGAAAAGTCGTTAAGAAACCGGTGCTTGGCAAAGCAGTCGATGAGAACACGGCGATACTCGAAGGGACAGAGTAGTACATGAAGCTTCTGAAAAAGATTAACAATAATTTCGCCCTGGCGCTGGATTCCCGCGGAGAGCAGATGATTGTGGAAGGCAAGGGCATCGGCTTCCAGAAAATGCCCATGGAACTTAACGATTTATCGCTGATTACCCGGACCTACTACGATACTAAAGAGCAGGACGTAAGCCTGATTAACACGGTATCTGAGGATATCCTGAACGTATCGGCGGATATCTGCCAGTACGCGGAAATGAAAATCGGCGATAAACTGAATCCGAATCTCCGCTTTATCCTGGCGGATCATCTGGACTTCGCCATCGAGCGGATGCAGAAAAACCTGCAGATAAAAATGCCGATTTATTATGATATCCGGCTCCTGTACCCGAAGGAAATGGAAATCGCGGAATACGCGGTCTGGCAGATTAAACGGCAGATGGGAATCGAGCTTCCGGATACAGAGTTGACCGGAATTGCCCTGAATATTATCAATTCTGAGCTGGTGGCTGAGACAGTCAGCGAAAGCAAGGACGAGCTGATTGAAAAGGTAACGGAGTTCATTGAACAGAGCTTTTCCATCCGGATAGATCGGAAAGCCTTCAGCTTTTCCAGATTTGTATCTCATATGGAATACCTGCTTCGGCGGGCCAGAGAAGGCCAGGAAGTTTCGGACGAAAACCTGAAGCTCTATAAGACGGTGAAATCCGAAATTCCAGAGATTAACCGCTGCGTCAACGGCATTGCTGTATTACTAAAAGAACAGGGCTATCCCCTGAATGAAGAAGAAAAATTATACCTGATGTTACACGTGAACAGATTATGCGATCGTGAGGGACTGTAACCGGTTAGCCGGGCATAACCCGCATCAAAAGCAGCAGACCTGATAAAAGGAGCCTGTATGCTTTGATGCGGGTTTTATATGTAAAAATTTTAATGAGATTGAAAAAAGAGCAGAGGACGCGCGGACTGCCTTTTGGAGATAAAACAAAAGAAGGAGAGTGTAAAATGAATTAAAGAGAGACAGCAGGACAAATTCTGCAGCACATGGGCGGAAAAGACAATATTTCCGCAGTCACCTATTGCATGACCAGACTTCGCATGACCCCGAAGGACAAAGGTCTGGTGAACGAGGAGGCCCTTCGTGGTATCTCCGGTATTGTCGGCCTGAAGATTGTAGGTGTTCAGTATCAGGTTATTATCGGACCGGATGTAGAGCATGTATACAAGGAGTTTTGCCAGCAAGGCGGCTTTGATATGGTAAAGAGAATTGATCAAAATGTGGATGGAGCAGCGAATAAGGAGAAACTGACACCGAAGAAGATTCTTGACAACGTGATGGACGCCATCGGTGCCTGCGTAGCTCCGATGATCCCGATTTTCACGGCTGCAGGTCTGATGAAGCTGATTGTGGCGGTTGTGGGTCCGAGCATGCTGGGGCTGCTGCCGGAGACCAGCGAGTTTATCCGGCTGCTGACCTTCGTGGGCGACGCGGGCTTCTATTTCTTTCCGTTCTATGTGGCTTACGGCGCGGCGAAGAAATTTAACGCCAACATTCCCATGGCGCTGTTCATGGCTGGTGTTTTGTTGCATCCGACCTTGGCGGAGATTGTGGCGGCAGGTGAACCCTTCCATGTGTATGGAATTCCCATGACCCTGACCACCTATTCTTCCAACTTCATTTCCATGCTTCTGATCACTTGGGTAATGTCCTATGTGGAGAAAGTGCTGAATAAATTTATTCCGAAGAGTCTGCGGGCATTGCTGTTCCCACTGCTTCTGACTCTGATTATGCTTCCGATTGCCCTCTGCGTACTGGGACCGATTGGCGCTGTCCTTGGAAAGGGAATCGCAAATGGTATTGTAGCTCTTCATAGTTTTGCAGGACCTGTCAGTGTGGCGGTGGTAGC
>CAKRTY010000299.1 GCA_934402125.1 uncultured Anaerosacchariphilus sp.
GGCCAACGTATGGATACCACAGCGGAACAGATCCGCCAGCATTTTTCTGTACACCGGGCTTGTGCTTCCACCGCCGCAGGCGCGAAGAGAGGTAATCTCAATGCCCTGATCCTTTAAGAGATCATTGCAGTCTGCCAGGCAGAATACCACGCCTTCCATGATAGCGCGAAGCATGTGCGCCTGGGTATGTACTGTATTCAGTCCCAGAAATGCGCCCCTGTACAGCGGATCCATATGGGGTGTTCTCTCGCCCATCAGAAACGGCAGGTAAATCAGCTTTTCACTTCCCACCGGAATCTTCTCAACCAGCTCTGTCAGCAGGCTATAAAAAGACTTTCCTTCTTTCTTTGCTCTTTCAATCAAATCCTGACAGAACTTATCCTTAAACCACTCCACAGACAAACCTGCGGACATGGGGCCACCCATAGAATGCCAACATCCCGGAACTGCGCAGCAGCATACATGGAGACCACCCTCCGGAATACTGATATATTTATCAAAGTGCGAATACACAACGGATGAGGTACCTAATGTAACAAAGGCCTGTCCTTCATGAACCACTCCGGTTCCTACTCCCGCGCAGGCATTGTCACTTCCACCCGCTACAACTACCGTATCTTTGGAAAGCCCACACTGTTCTGCGATTTCCGGAAGAAGGGTTCCTGTCACTTCCTGGCTCTCATATACTTTACCCAGAAGATTTTTATCAATCTTTAACGCATCCAGGATTTCTTCAGACCAGCAACGGTTTTTTACATCTAAAAGCTGCATGCCTGTTGCATCGGATACGTCCGTTGCAAATACTCCCGTCAGTACATAGCGAATATAATCTTTTGGCAGAAGAATGTGTCTGCATTTCTTGAATTTTTCAGGCTCATTTTCCCGAATCCAGAGAATCTTGGCCGCTGTCCAGGCCGACAAAGGCGGATTCGCGGAAATCTCCAGCCAGTTCTCCATCGGAAGGGCTTCCAACATTTCGTCTACCTGTGCCGAGCTTCTCTGATCACACCAGAGAATGGTATTCCCAATCGTTTCTCCATTTTCATCCAGAAGTACCGAGCCATGCATCTGTCCGGAAAGTCCGATTCCCTTTACATCCTCACTCTTTACCCCCGCTTTTTCTACCACGGCCTTCAACGTGTCCAGAACTGCCTCCCGCCAGTCGTGGGGATCCTGCTCTGCCCAACCGTTATGCGGCTGATACATGGGATAAGAATGTTCTGCGGAAGCTACGGTTTCTCCCTGTTCATTCACAAGAATTGTCTTTGTTGCGCTTGTGCCCAAATCAATACCTATTACATACTTCACGTCTGCCTACCTTCTTTCCCTTTGCGGATTTCCTGCTGCATCCAACGGATATTCTCTTCCATATTTCCCTTTACAATTGCTCTTCCTGATACAAATATGGTAGCTCCGGCTGCTGCAACAGCTCCAATATTTTCCTTTGTAATATTACCGTCCACTTCGATATCTGTATCCAGACCCATCTGATTCAGTTTTTCACGAAGTCTACGGATTTTCTCCAATGATTCCGGAATGAAGGTCTGACCCTCGACTCCCGGTTCTGTAGTCATCAGCTGAACCACATCTGCCATACGCAGGATTTCTTCATCCAACACGGTAAGCGGCGTTCCCGGCTTCAGCACTACTCCCGCCTTTCGCCCAAGCGCCTTGATATCGCTCATTACCTGTTTTACATTTTCACAGGTTTCATAATGAACTGTGATAATGTCCGCGCCCGCTTCCGCTATCCGCCTGATGAATTTTTCAGGATGCAGGGTCATCATATGTACGTCGAAAATTCTTCTGGTGCTTGGACGGATTCCTTCAATCAATTTGATTCCCAGTCCCAGATTCGGAACAAAATTTCCATCCATCACATCAATATGCACATAATCTGCTCCCGCCGCATCTATCGCTTTCAAATCTCTGTCAAGATATCTGTAATCCAATTCAAGCAAAGATACACCCAGCTTATACATTTTCCTTTTCCTCTTAAATTTTATTATAATCAATTGCCTGCTGTGTAGCTGTGATATGTTCTTTGCAGCCGCGTCCCAGTCTTGATTCATAACCCAGATAAAGCGCTTCCAGCATGAACTGATCTGAGATACGTCTTGTTACCTTGTCGCGACCCACCGTCAGGTCGTTGGCCGAAACCAGAAGACGAATGTCTGTATACTCCAATAACGGTGAATTATCCCGTCTGGTAATGCTGATGGTCGTTGCCCCTCTCTGCTTCGCAATCTTCATTGCTTCTACCACATTTCTGGAACGGCCCTCATAAGATACGGCAACCGCCACATCATTTTTGGTCAGATTGCTTGCTGCAATCATCTGAAGCATAATATCTTCCTCTGCCGAGCAGGCAACTCCTATCCGTTTAAACTTTATATAAGACAGCTTTGCTGCAACATATGCGTCTCCTACTGCAAAAAAATGAATCGAATTAGCCTGCAGCAGCGCCATCAATGCTTCTTCATATTTGTTTTCCTTAATGGCAAGCG
>CAKRTY010000300.1 GCA_934402125.1 uncultured Anaerosacchariphilus sp.
CTGCAGCCCGGACACTGACCCAGCCACTTGGGCGACTCATATCCGCAGCTCTGACAGAAATATACCGTAGATTTTCCCTTTGCCATATGCCTGCTTTCTGCTTACGCCTTCTTTACCTTCACGGAGACAGCGTCCTTGCCGCCCAGCTCTACGCTTAAAACCAGCTTTCCGCCAAGACCGGTGGTGATAGCTCCCGCGCTGACGCCGTCTACCAGAGTCAGATACTCGGTATCATCTTCCATTCCCAGGGTAATCTGCGCGTCCTCCGGTCCTTCTACCAGAAATTCCACGCTGTCCGCGCTTACCTTGAAATGCTCTACAGCGGTTCCGGGTACGGATTCGTATACGAACAGGTCGTTGCGCTCCAGCTTGGTAATCTCGCGGAAGGTCTTTACCTTATACAAATCTCCCTGATATTCAAAATCCTGCTTTTTTGTCTTGGAAGCCAGTTCGTAATCTCCGAAGCTGATGCTTCCGTCTTCTTCTGCGCGGATTAATTCTTTTACTGCTGCCATCTCTTTTGTCCTCCTAATGGATCTTTCGTTTCTTTTGTTATCTCTGATTATATACGATTCTGCTTTGTATTACCAGAGTATTTTCTACTCTTTTTTACTTTCCACAAATACGATTTTCCCCTTGCGCATGGTTACGACCACATCGTCCCCCTGCCGGATCCGTCCGGACAGAATCTCATCGGCCAGAGGATCCTCAACCTTCGTCTGAATCGCCCGTTTTAAGGGTCTCGCGCCATACTTCACATCATAGGCCGTATCCACAATATGGCCCCGGACGCTGTCGCGCACCCGTAAGGAGATTCCCATCTGATTCTTGCAGCGCTTTATCAGATCCCGGAATAAAATAGACACAATTTCCTTCATCTGTTCCTTGTTCAGGGCGTGGAACACGATAATCTCGTCGATACGGTTCAGGAACTCCGGCTTAAACATCCGGCGCACCTCCTCCATTACACTGCTCTTCATGGCTTCATAATTCTGCTTCTCATCATTTTTTGCCGCGAAGCCCAGCTGCTTCGGGGAGATAATGGAGCCTGCGCCCGCATTGGAGGTCATGATAATGACGGTATTCTTGAAGTCTACAGTACGGCCCTGGGAATCGGTAATCCGTCCGTCGTCCAGCACCTGCAGAAGAATGTTGAACACGTCCGGGTGGGCCTTTTCGATCTCGTCGAACAGAATCACTGTATAGGGATTCCGGCGCACCTTCTCCGACAGCTGGCCGCCGTCGTCGTGTCCCACATAGCCGGGAGGCGCTCCGATAAGCCGGGATACGCTGTGCTTCTCCATGTACTCCGACATATCTACCCGGATCATGGCGTCCTCCCTGCCGAACAGTACCTCCGCCAGGGCCTTGGAAAGCTCCGTTTTTCCCACGCCGGTGGGTCCCAGAAACAGGAAGGAACCGATGGGACGGCCCGGATCCTGTAAGCCGACCCGGCCTCTCCGCACTGCCTTTGCCACTGCCGTCACTGCCTCCTCCTGCGCGATGACACGCTTGTGTAATATCTTTTCCAGCTTCTGAAGCCGCTGGGTCTCTGTCTCCTGAAGCTTGCTGACCGGGATCTTCGTCCAGTCCGCTACGATCTGGGCAATCTCATTTTCCCCGACGGTCAGGGACTTTCTGCCCCGCGCCCGTTTCGCCTTTGCCCGCTCTTTTCCAAGCTTTTCTTCCACCTGGTTCCGCTCGCCGCGAAGCTCTGCCGCGTGGTCGAAATCCTGCGCCCGGACAGCGTCCTCGATCTGCTCTAACAATTCTCCGCTCCGGCGCTCCAGCTCTGCCGCCGCATGTACTGTCTGGGTATCCCCCAGGCGCACCCGGGCCGCCGCCTCGTCCATCAGGTCAATGGCTTTATCCGGCAGGAACCGGTCGCTGATGTAGCGTCTGGACAGCTTCGCAGCCGCCTCCACCGCCTCGTCTGTGATCTTAACCTGGTGATGCTGCTCATAATTTTTCCGGATTCCCTTTAAAATGGCGATGGTTTCCTCCTCTGAGGGCTCCTCCACCGTAATGGGCTGGAAACGCCGCTCCAGAGCCGCGTCCTTCTCGATATGCTTCCGATATTCCTCTACCGTAGTGGCTCCGATGATCTGAAGCTCTCCCCGGGACAGAGCCGGCTTCAGAATATTGGCCGCATCCATGGCGCCCTCGGCTCCGCCCGCGCCAATCAGCGTGTGAAGCTCGTCGATGAACAGCAGCACATCCCCGGCTGCCCGCACCTCGTCCATGACATTTTTGATCCGCTCCTCAAATTCTCCCCGGTACTTGGTGCCTGCCACCATTCCGGACAAATCCAGGGTCAGCAGGTGCTTGCCCCGCACGGAATCCGGTACGGCGCCCTCTACGATACGCTGGGCCAGTCCCTCTACGATGGCTGTCTTGCCCACGCCCGGCTCCCCGATGAGGCAGGGATTGTTCTTCGTCTTGCGGCTCAGGGTCTGAATCAGACGGCGAATCTCCTGTTCCCGGCC
>CAKRTY010000301.1 GCA_934402125.1 uncultured Anaerosacchariphilus sp.
CCGTACCGCAGCCCATGTAAGAAGCGCATTTACCAAGGGTAACGGTTCCATCGGAAACCAGGGCTGCGTATCCTATATGTTTGATAAAAAAGGACAGATCATTGTAGACCGTGAGGAATGTGACATGGATGCGGATGATCTGATGATGCTGGCGCTGGATGCCGGAGCAGAAGATTTCTCCGAGGAGGAAGACAGCTTTGAGATTCTGACGGATCCGGATTCCTTCAGCGAAGTACGCGCCACACTGGAGGAAAAGGGAGTTCCCATGGCAGAGGCAGAGGTTACCATGATTCCCCAGACCTATGTAACACTGACAGATGAGGACGCCATCAAGAACCTGCAGAGAACACTGGATCTGCTGGATGAAGACGATGACGTGCAGAACGTGTACCATAACTGGGACGAGTAATCGGGAGGAGTACATATGGATCTTGTAGCATACGGAGAACGCTATAATCAGGCCATGCAGGGTATTGAGGATATGCTGATAAAAGCAGATAACCCGATGGCCAGTTTTAAGAAAAACGTATATCCGGAGGCATTTCAGGCCTATCTCAGAAAGCACATGGATACCATCAATGCCATTGAGCAGGTTTATCAGATGGAAGAGAACCCGGATGCATGGCTCGTAAAGCTTGCGGAGCATCTGGTTGACTCAGCCCAGGCCGAGCTGAATGCCATTCCGAAAAAGGGAAAGAAGAGTGAGCAGCAGATCAATTACAATATGACGCTGGCTGTCTATGTATTCCCGGCGATTCTGGAGCTTAAGAATCCTTCTGCGGAACCCTTTACGGATATCCTGGTGGAAAAGTGGAATGAAAACTTTAAAACTTCTGTAGGAAAAGCCAGCTATGAGAAGATTGAACAGGGTTTCCACCGGAAATTCTGTTATATTACAACGGCAGCCTGTGAGAGCCAGGGAAAGGCAGACAACTGCTACGAACTGGAAACCCTGCGCGCTTATCGTGATAACTATCTTCTGCAGAGTGAAGAAGGCGAGGCCATGGTAAAGGAGTATTATAACATTGCTCCTACCATTGTAAACCGCATCGGACGGGAAGAAAATGCGAAGACTGTGTATGATGAGATCTGGAATACCTATCTGTGCGACTGTATCCGCAAGATCGAAAACGGTGAGCAGGAAGCCTGCCGGGAACGCTATGCAGAGATGGTCTATGATTTGAAGAGCCGCTATATGGCATAAGCTTTCGAACAGGTATAAATGCCCTGACCGGAAAGCATACTAAAGAAAAAGTATGTGAGAAAGGTCAGGGTATTTTTATGGAACAAAATAAGGAAATCAACGACAATGGACAGCTGACACTGGAGGAGGGCGGCCGGAAGATTCATCTGCTGAATATCATCGGAGAGATCGAAGGACATGAATGTCTGGCGTCCGGCGCAAAAACAACGAAATACGAACACGTGATTCCGCAGCTGGCAGCGATGGAGGATCATCCGGGTATAGAAGGACTTCTGGTGCTGATCAATACCGTAGGCGGAGACGTGGAATCGGGGCTGGCAATTGCGGAACTGATTGCGTCCTTAAGTAAGCCTGTGGTATCGCTGGTGCTGGGTGGAAGTCATTCGATCGGCGTACCTCTGGCCGTGTCCGCAGATTATTCCTTTATTGTCCCCACCGGAACGATGATGATTCATCCGGTACGAATGACGGGACTCATTATCGGGGTGCCGCAGACCTTCGATTATTTTCAGAAAATCCAGGATCGGATTTCGGGATTCATCACAGATCACAGCCGGATTTCCAGAGAGCGGCTGAATGCCCTGATGCTGGAGACTGGAGAGCTTACCAAGGACGTGGGTTCGGTTCTGGTGGGAAGCCGGGCAGTGGAGGAAGGCCTGATTGATGAGGTGGGCGGCATCGCCGCCGCGTTTTCAAAATTATATCAAATGATAGACGCAAAAGCGGGAACATGATATAATATTAATAATTATGCGATAAAAAGGGAGGACAAAAGAGATGGCATCAGGGACATCCGGCAAGCACCGGACAACCACACGAAAAAAGACAACGGCCTCCAGAAAGACAACGGCAAAGCAGAAGCAGGAAAACGCGTTTATCAGGGACGAGGTGACGGTCCTGATCCTTTTTGCGGTTTCTGTTCTGCTTCTGATTAGTAATTTTGGAGTCGGAGGAGCTGCCGGCAGCTTTGTCAGCGGCATTATGTTTGGATTGTTTGGAATTTTTGCGTATATTCTGCCGGTTGTTCTGTTTCTGGTCACGGCATTTTCCATTTCCAACCGGGACAACACCATTGCGGCTGTGAAGGTAGGAGCCATGGTGATTGCCGGCGTACTTCTGTGCGCAGTTTTTCAGCTGCTGTTCGGGGAAAGGGACGGTGCCGGAACGATAACCGCTTTTTATACCTATGCGTCAGAGCATAAAACCGGAGGAGGCGCGCTGGGCGGACTGCTCTGTAAGATCCTGACCGGAGCCTTCGGCCTGGTGGGAGCCTGGATTATCC
>CAKRTY010000302.1 GCA_934402125.1 uncultured Anaerosacchariphilus sp.
CACAAGACCTCCGAAGCCGAGAATTTCTCCTTTATGAAGCTTGAAGCTCACATCCTGGATCTTCTCGTTAGTCAGATTCCGTGCTTCCAGGACTACCTCGTCGGTACCGTACTTGCCTTCCGGATAGGTCTCTCCCATCTCCCGTCCTACCATGGCGGAAATCAGCCTCGGTCTGGTACAGTCTTTAATGTCAATGGTTTCCACGTACTGGCCGTCTCGCATGATTGTGACACGATCTGCCACCTCAAACAGCTCTTCCAGCCGGTGAGATATATAAATAACAGAGATTCCTTCCTCACGTAATTTTCGAACTAAATCCAGCAGCATATCTACTTCCTTGCCGGAAAGCGCCGCTGTCGGCTCATCCATAACCAGCACTTTTACATTCTTGGATACCGCCTTCGCAATCTCCACCAGCTGCTGATAAGCCACGCTTAAGGTCTTGACCTGTGCTCTCGGATCCAAGTCAATGCCCAGTCTGTCAAATACTTTCTTACATTCTTCAATACAAGTCTTTTCATCAATGGATGTGCCCTTTACAGGCTCATTTCCCAGAAAAATATTATTTGCTACCGTCAGATACGGGATCAGATTGAACTCCTGATAGATAACTCCGATTCCAAGCTCCATGGCTTTCTTCGGCTCCATCTGGCTGTAGGACTGACCCTCTACGATAATCTCGCCCTCGTCCGGATGAATCGCTCCGGCCAGCGTCTTAATCAGAGTAGACTTTCCTGCGCCGTTCTCACCAAGCAGTGCATGTACTTCGCCTTTTCTTACCTGAAGTTTAATCTTGTCAAGTGCCACAACGCCCGGGTAACGTTTTGTGATGTTTTTCATTTCAATGATATAATCGTTTTGCATATTCACTCACCTTTGCTTTATGGCAGATACCCGGAGGACTGTTTCCAGTCCTCTCTGGGTATCAGTTTGTTTTATTTCAGGTCGTCGATGGTAACCAGCTTAGCCGGGATTACATAGGTGTCATCCAGGGTCTCGCCGTTGATGAGCTGAACTGCCAGTTCTACGTCGATTCCGCCGTTCTCATAAGGAATCAGGTCTACGGTACCTCTGTAAGCGCCGCCCTTCTGAATCTGAGCCTTTGCTTCGTCGGTAGCGTCGATACTTCCGATATAGAAATCGTCATTGTCCTTGCCGGCTGCCTGTACTGCGGAGTATACGCCAATACCAGCTGCATCATTTATACAAACAACTGCCTGCAGATCCGGATAAGCCTGAAGCAGAGAGTCTGCTACGCTCTGGCCCTGTGCTGTGGTGTTCGCGTCCTGACGAACAATGTTTACCTTCGGGCACTTCTCTTTGATAGCGTCTTCCATACCATCGCCACGGGCAATCTGGGTTGAAATCTGATCCCATCCGAGAACTGCCACCGTAAATTCTGCGTCTGCGCCATACTTGTTTACGATCCAGTCTGCAGCACCGCCGCCGCATACATAACCCATGTTGTACTCGTCTGCGGATACCCATACGTCATGAGTCTCTGTGCAGCTGGACTGGGAGATAACTGCGATACCCTTATCCTTTGCTTCCTTTACAACGCTCTCGCATGCTGCTGTATCCAGCGGGCAAACGATGATAGCGTCACATTCCATAGTAATAAAGTTATCAAGTGCTGTAACCTGCGCGGCCGCGTCAGACTTCGGGTCGTCGATAATCAGTTCAATACCCAGTTCGTCACATTTTGCCTGCGCACCGTTTGCTACCGATACGAAATACGGGTTTGCCAGGTCGTATACAGATAAGCCAATCTTCAGACCCTCTGTATCCTTCCCCGTTGCGTCTGCTGCCGCATCCACTGCATCTCCACCACTCTCTGTAGCTTCTGTCGGTGCAGCTTCCTCCTGCTTCGTTCCCGAACCACAACCTGCCAGAACAGAACCCATCATTGCCACTGCAAGTAACATCCCCAATACCTTTTTTGTTTTCATAGTTTTCCTCCTTTAAAATGGTATCTATTTAATCACCCCACGTGATTAAAGTCCTATAAGAAATCTCTCAGGTCCCTCTTCCCTGATGCCAGAAACGCGTCAATCTGCGCTCTGGAGGGAGCTCCCTCCATCGGTCCCTTCTTTGTCACTGCGAAAGCTCCCGCCGCGTTAGCAAAGATTCCTGCGTCATAAATGGACTTTCCTTCTGACAGACCTGTCAGTAACGCTGCCGCAAAGGTATCGCCCGCTCCGGTGGGATCCACCTCTTCTGATATAAAAGCCGGTACGTCGATGATTTCGTCTCCTTTATAGAAGCGGGAACCTTCTGCTCCACGCTTCTGGACTACAATTTTCTTACCGCCCTCCGACAGCAGTCGAATTCCTTCCTCTTCCGTAGAAGCTCCGGTGAAAAGAATTGCTTCCGCTCCGCTAGGAAGAATCAGATCCGCCCGTTCCAGAATCGGTTCACACATCTTACGAATCTCCTGCGGCGTGTAAATTTCCGGCCGGATATTCGGATCGAAGCTT
>CAKRTY010000303.1 GCA_934402125.1 uncultured Anaerosacchariphilus sp.
ATCTTCGGAACGGCCTTTACATAATAATAATACTCGTCGTCCTCAAACTGTACGTATTCCGTCCGGGAGTAATCCAGGCTGAACACCGTAAGCTGCAAAACAAGCGCCAGCACAGCGGATACGATTCCGCCCACAATTACGCTGAGCAGCTTCGGGGAAACTCCCAGAATCAGGCTTCCGGTCAGAAGCACAATCGCATCCGCCACAGCGCCTGCCGCCACAGCGATGGTCCAGGCGTAGTCCACAGACATTCTCCGAATCATGTATACAATCACAATCGTCAGCGCAAAGGCTACCACCGTCAGAAGCATTTCTTTATTGTTCAGCACATTGTCCAGCAGATAGGTAATCTTTTCTGTAACCGTACTGTTCTGGGTGCTTCCCAGCATAGCCGTATTCAGCGCCAGGTAATGAAGCAGGAAATACACAATCGTGCCACAGGCGGTAGGGATCGCCGCCACCGGCGTGGACACCAGTCCCATGGCCAGCGGAACAAAATACGGAATCTTGAATACAAAGGCCAGCGGCGTCAGAATCAGCACGTAGCCGAATTTGGGCGCTGTGCTGAAAAATAGCAGAAGCATCACGGCCAGCACCACAAAGGTGATGGCAAAGACCTCAAGGGAAAGGGCGTAAGCATGCAATAGAATCAGAATCGCAGCGAACACCGCCGTCACATTCACCGGAAGGAAGGAACACAGAAGGGCCAGCACCAGGGCGATCCCCGGATTGTCCAGCTTCTTCATGAAGCCTACATGACCGTTAATCAACAGGAACGTGGTCAGCGCCATGATAAACTTCAGCACCGGATAAATATAAATATCATATTTGCTTAAAAAGATTTTCAGCTTTTCTCTCAGCTCCAGTAAGGTTTTCATTCTTCTTTTGCTCCTTCTGTCGTACTTGTACTGCCTGACTCCGACTGGTAGATGTCGGAAATGTGTTTCAGAATATGATTGTATGCCGTCAGCTTCTTCCGGTTTTCCTGATACCGGCCGCTGTACACGATATACTGAATAATCAGATAGATACCCAGAAGCGCCGCATACAGAAGCGCCAGTCCCTTACCAAGGGAAACCAAATCCATCTTATGCAGATTGGTCAGCAGATATTCCATTTTATAAAAAACCCAGAGACCCACGCACAGGATAAAAGCCACCGTGTAGGAGACCCACGCGCCGATCAGGTGCAGGCTGATGTAATCGCTCCTGAAAAAACGGTTCATCTCCAGGGCCTTCTTTCCCTCTCCTGATTCAAAGGCTGCCGCCTTCGTCATAAGCCTGATTTTCTCTTCGTTTACCATACGTACCTCTCAAAATTTCTGTTGGGTTATACTTCTTTTCAATCTTATTCAGTATAGCATATTTAGAAGCCTCTTCCAATACAAATGCTTAAAAAATACACTTTTTCCACCCCCGCGGCCCGAAGAGCCGACGACGCCGCATCCAGGGTGCTGCCTGTGGTATAGATATCGTCCAGCAGCACTACTTTCTTTAATTTTACATCATTCCCGCAGACTTGGAAAGCATTTTTCAGATTCTCCCGGCGATCCGCGTCGCTTAATTCCTTCTGGGGACGGGTCTTTTTTATCCGCAGAAGAAGCTTTTTTTCCACAGGAATTCCCAGCCGTTCCCCCACGCGATCCGCCACCAGCGCAGCCTGGTTAAAACCCCGTCTGCGCAGCCGGCTTTTGTGAAGGGGAACGGGAATCAGCGCGTCCGGCTGCCAGGAGCGAAGGGTGCGGCCATAACGCTTCAGCAGCTCCTCCGCGTAAAAATCCGCGTATTCCCTGCGATTGTGGTATTTAAAACGACTGATGGAGGCCCGCATCGCGCTGTCATAGACAAACGCCGCCCGCCCCTTTTCAAACAGATGCTTTTTCCTGCCGCAGTCCGGGCAAAATTCAGACTCTTCGGCGGAAAGGGGCTTTCCGCAACGCTTGCAGACCGGCTCTTCCACCGGCTGCAGGAGCTTTTTGCAGCCCTCGCAGATCAGCCGATCCCATTTTCCGGTGATTCCGTCACAGATCGGACATCTGCGAGGATATATAAGATTTAATAGTTTCGCAAAGACCCGTGTAACGTTTCTGTTCCGTACCATTTTCTATCATCGCCTGAAAGGTGGCGGCGCTTCCCACCAGAGTGACGCAGGATCTGGCCCGGGTCACCGCCGTATACAAAAGGTTCCGGTTCATCAGGGGACGGGGCCCGGAGAGCAGCGGAATCACCACCGCCGGATACTCGCTTCCCTGAGACTTATGTACGGTAATCGCGTAGGCCAGCTCCAGCTCGTCCAGCTGTTTGAACGGATAGGAGGCCATACGCCCTTCATCGAATTCCACAGTAACCTCTTCCGCGAAGGTATTGATCGCCCGGACAATTCCCATATCGCCGTTGAATACCCCCACGCCTTTATCAATGGCAATGCCGTAACGGTTGCGGAC
>CAKRTY010000304.1 GCA_934402125.1 uncultured Anaerosacchariphilus sp.
AGACTACGGTAGCAGTGGATCTGCCTGCCGAGCAGGATAAATATTTTGTAAGAAATGAGGTAGGGGACGTCCGGGCAAAATGGCTGGATACCCTGAAGGATTTAAATGTATGCTCCCAGAAGGGCCTGGTGGAGATGTTCGACAGCTCCATCGGCGCAGGCAGCGTCCTGATGCCCTACGGCGGCAAGTATCAGCTGACTGAGACCCAGGCTATGGTAGCCAAGCTGCCGGTGCTGAAGGGTAAGACAGACGTGGTAACCATGATGAGCTACGGCTTTGACCCCTATCTGTCCAGCTGGAGCCCCTATCACGGAGCTGTTTACGCAGTCATTGAGTCTGTGGCAAGAATCGTAGCGGCAGGCGGCGATTACAGCAAGATCCGTTTCACCTTCCAGGAATACTTCCGCAGAATGACCGGAGATCCCCATCGCTGGAGCCAGCCCTTCGCAGCCCTTCTCGGCGCTTACAGCGCGCAGCTGGGCTTCGGACTGCCCTCCATCGGAGGCAAGGACAGTATGTCCGGTACCTTCAACGAGATTGACGTACCGCCCACACTGGTATCCTTCGCCGTAGATGTGGCCAGCGACAAGACAATTCTCACACCGGAGCTTAAGAAAGCCGGCAATAAGCTGGTTCTGGTACAGATTCACAGAGACGCATACGATCTGCCGGATTATGAGGAGATCAAGAGCCTGTATGGCCGCTTCTTCGAGGACGTAAAGGCAGGACGGATCGTTTCCGCTTACGCTCTGGACGGTTCCGGTCTGGCAGCCGCTGTCAGCAAGATGTCCTTTGGTAATAAGCTGGGCGTTCGGATTGAGCACAGCGTAGATAAGAGAGACCTGTTTACCGCAGGCTTCGGCGATATCGTAGCGGAGGTTCCCGCAGACAAGGTGGGCGAGCTTGGCGTAACCTATACCGTAATCGGTGAGGTGACCGAAAGCGGCTTCGCTTACGGCGATATGAAGATCGATACAGAGGAAGCGCTGAAGACCTGGGAAGAGCCGCTGGAGAAGGTATTCCCGACCACCGCAGTGGCAGGAGCCGAGAAGGTGGAGAGTCCGCTTTACAAGGCAGACAGCGTCTATGTATGCAAGCACAAGGTGGCGCGTCCGACCGTATTTATTCCGGTGTTCCCGGGAACCAACTGCGAGTATGACAGCGCAAAGGCCTTTGAGCGCGCAGGCGCGGACGTAATTACCAAAGTATTCCGCAACCTGTCCGCAGATGATATCCGCGAGTCTGTAGAGGAGTTTGAAAAGGCCATCAGCCAGGCGCAGATTATCATGTTCCCCGGCGGCTTTTCCGCAGGCGACGAGCCGGACGGCTCTGCCAAATTCTTTGCGACAGCTTTCCAGAATGCTCGGATGAAAGAGGCAGTTATGAAGCTGTTGAACGAGCGGGACGGTCTGGCGCTGGGAATCTGCAACGGCTTCCAGGCTCTGATTAAGCTGGGACTGGTGCCCTACGGCGAGATTGTGGGACAGACGGAGGATTCTCCGACCCTGACCTTCAACACCATCAACCGCCACGTATCCAAGATGGTTTACACCAAGGTAATGACCAACAAGTCCCCGTGGCTTGCAGGCGCAGAACTGGGCAAGACTTATGTAAACCCGGCTTCCCATGGAGAGGGACGTTTTGTGGCAAGCAAGGAGTGGATCGACAAGCTTTTCGCGAACGGTCAGGTGGCGACCCAGTATGTCAATCCGGATGGCGAAGCCAGCATGGACGAGTACTGGAATGTAAACGGTTCCTACGCAAGCATTGAGGGAATCACAAGTCCGGACGGACGTATCCTTGGCAAGATGGCGCACTCCGAGCGCCGGGGCGACTCTGTTGCCATCAATATTTACGGAGAGCAGGACATGAAGATCTTCGAGTCCGGCGTAGCATATTTTAAGTAAGATAAAGGAATATTTATGGACACAAAAAAGTTTGAATTTTTTTGCAGCCGGATAGCAGCAGGGGTAGGAATCCTTATATTGGGATTCCTGTCCCTGTATAGTCTTTTTTATACGAGAATGTTTCCGACCAATCATGATGAGATGCCGCTGGAGAACTGGGGAAACCCAGTGAGTCTGGTGCTTCTGGCGGCAATTCTGCTGGCAGCTGTATTTTATGTGGGGCACTGGATATTAAAAAACGAGAAAAACAGGGAAAGAAACATTTGTCTTTTATTGGGCTTTACCTGTATTTACGCAGTGGTTTACGGCATTGCGTGGGCGTTTGCCTGCAAATACTATATGATGTGGGATCCGAAACTGGTGTCCTTCTGGGGGGATCAGCTGGCTCACGGCATGGACAATGTGAGTGCCAGTGATATTGACTATCTGAGTTCCTATCCCCATCAAGTGGGACTAATTGCTCTTTTGGAATTGATTTACCGGATCTCCGGTCCGGAGAATTAT
>CAKRTY010000305.1 GCA_934402125.1 uncultured Anaerosacchariphilus sp.
CTGCATAAGTGGGCCGGAATACCGGTTCATACACTTCCTGACTACTGGTTCGTATTGGATGTATGTCCGCCGGTTTGAGTTCATGTGCCCGGGCATCGTACATATACAGGGTGTTCGACAGAAGATCTCCCGGACGCAGCGTCTGATTTATTTCACGAAGTAAATCCTGTACTTCGATTGCCTCTGTGATGCCTGCCGGAATTAAAAGTGTCTCGTGAATGGAAGACGGAATAATATATACATCTCCACCCAGCTTTTCTGCCGCCTTCTCCAGCATATCGTCATACAACATCATAGCTGCTCCTCTTGTATTCTTCTGGTTGGTAAGGACATACATTTGAGCTGGGGCAGCATTCGTCATATCGTCTAAGCCTCCCAACAGTTTCAGCATATTCCCCATACTTTCCAGTCTTGGGGGATTCACCTGCCTGGTATTCTCATAAGCCATCTGATACAGCATCTCCTCTGTCCACCCCATACTTTTTGCTACCTGATTCGTGATTTTTCCAATCATCTCATCTGCCACCTGCCAACAATAGACTACTGACATATCCCCCATATCCCGGTGCGGCATGTGGTTCAGTATTTCTCCTGTTTTTTCCGTATTTACTAACTGAAAATGCAGACTTTCTTCGATTGATTCCTTGTCCAGTCTCACCTCTCCAACCTTCTCATGAAATTCTTCCATTGCAGTCCGCAGATTTTCTTTAATATCCGCATATGCCCTGGTAAAATCTCCTGTAGCAGCATACCAGTCATAACACCCTTTCGGTTCCAGTCCGGTACTCACACTGCGGCCATTTTTTCTTTCCGTTACACGAATTTTTTTATCCTCATAACTGGCAACGCTCTCTCCCAGCGCTTTTTCCTGGTTTATTTCCTGCACTACACGGTTACAAAACTCTTCAAAATTCATTCTTTCTGCCATTTGTCCTCCTATCCGGCTCCGCCTGTACACACAGGGCTGTAAGAGCCATTCCTTGATGCTGATTACGTTCCTTTCTCAAATATCTTGGAAGCCTGTCCGGCTTTTCCTTTCTTTGGGCTGATTTCTGCGTCTTTACGTTACACACCCTCTCTCTTCAAATATCGTTTACAAATAAAAAGCAGTCAGCTTATAGCCAACCGCTCCATCTAGCCTTTCCCCGGCTTGTCACGTATATACCTCATTTTTCCTCCTTTACCCACAGGACCCGATACTACCAGCCCCTTACGGGGACTTTATAACACGAAAAGCGCCTCCGAAGAAGCGCTTTCCTTACCTTTCCCTATGGTTCCGCAGCACTGATAAGAATCAGCACCATTCTGGCAAGTGTTAAGAACAATACAAAAAATATCTTTGCCGCCGTTACTGCGATTGCCCATACAAAAATCGCAATCCACAGAGATACCTTTCCGATTCCACAAAAACCTTTCCCGATTGTCTCAAGTACCGATTTCATTTAAATCTCTCCCATCCATCTGCATGCCAGATTGCCTACTACAGAGTTTTCCTCCTCTGTGTCATTTTCCAGTTCCATTTCGTCCGTCTGACCCGTCAATGCCTTTATCTGACCGGTCATCGGATTCTGTGCGCCTGCCGCATACTGTCCCAGCAGTTTCAGAAGTTCATTCCTCGTCTCTTCCAGCAGTTCCCCACGCAACTCCTTTTTTATCTGCTCCAGTTCCTCTGCCGTGATGTATCGCTGCTGTTCGGCCTGCTCCTGCTGGGTCAACATATCTTTTCCGCTATGTTCAATGTAGAACTCCAGCGCGTCTACAAGAAACTGATTCTGGGATTTATAAATATATTTGTCCAGACTGGTCAGTATCTGGTAGATCTCGGCCTGCTTCGGCTCTTCCATATTGAGCCTGAGCGTCATTTTCCGAATCGTTGATAAACTCATATCCACTCCTTATCTACGCATCTGCTTAAGCGCCGTATCCTGCATCTCTTGATAAAAACAGGGATTCCTTTCGCTTTTCGCAAAAAAGGAATCCCCCTTCTTCATCCATTGTTATGCCGTCGTCAGCGCCGCACAGTCTTCAGAAACCAGGATATCTCCCTCCTGAACCTGGATCCGTATGCCGTTTCTGCCTTTTCCTCTCAGCACCAGCTCACTGACCGGATCTTCGACTCTCTGCGCGATCACGCGCCGCAGATTGCGCGCGCCGCTCATCTCACTGATGCCTTCTTTTGCCAGAATATGAGGAACATGTTCGTCGTACGTCAGGCTGATTCCGCGCTCCATAAGCCTGTCGCGAACTCTGTCCAGCATCAGGGAAGCGATCCTCGCGCCATCTTCTTCCGTCAGACTGTTCATGACGATCATTTCATCAATCCTGCCCAGAAACTCCGGTCTGAACGTCTGCTTCACCTGCTCCATGATGGTACGGCGATG
>CAKRTY010000306.1 GCA_934402125.1 uncultured Anaerosacchariphilus sp.
GAACCAGAATTGTCGCCAGACGGAACACGGAGTTCATCAGCGCGATAGTCACAGGCCGCATGGTCACATCCATAAACGTGAAATGCACGAAGGCATTGACGCTGTAGAAGACGATGGACCAGAATACCATGCCGAACAGATCGTTCAGCAGATAGATCAGGGCGGTACGCTTGCCGTTCTTATTGGTTCCGATGGAAGAGAGAAGCACCGGACATGCCGCGCCGACGCCGATACCCATGGTAATCGGAAGAGCTGCCGCAAAGCTGATGCTGCCGGTCATGGACAGGGCCTGCAGGATACCGACGGAAGCGGACGCGCTCTGCAGCACGGCGGTGAAAGCGATACCCACCAGAATACCCATGAACGGGTTCTCAAAGGTGGTCAGCAGATTGACGAAGTGGGGACTCTCCTTTAAGGGAGAGACAGCGCCGCTCATGGTCTGCATGCCTACCATCAGAATAGAGAAGCCCAGCATGATGTCGCCCACATTTTTATAAGTGGTCTTCTTCACGAACATCTTGAAGATGATACCGATGATAGCCACAACCGCGGAAATGGTGGCTGTGGACAGAAGCTGCGCAATGCCGCTGGAGCCGTCGATATAGGACAGACAGAGAATCCAGCCTGTCACACTGGTACCGATATTGGCTCCCATGATGATACCGATGGCCTGGGCTACCTTCATCATACCAGAGTTTACGAAACCGACTACCATAACGGTAGTAGCGGAAGAGGACTGGATGATAGCCGTTACGGCAGTTCCCAGAAGAATTCCCTTTAAGGGCGTACTGGTGAGCTTGTAAAGCACCAGCTCCAGCTTATTTCCTGCCACCCGTTTCAGTCCGTCGCCCATCATGGACATACCGAAAAGGAATAAAGCGACTCCGCTCAACAGGGTCAGGATAAGTGTTATTCCATTCATATGATTTTTTTCTCCTATGTGTTTTTTACACGAACACTTTTATTATATGATAATTTACGCTTGTTTTACAATCCCCTTACTGCAATTTTATGAAAATTCAATGTAAAATTTACAGAAACAGGGGGAGGTTACGGGCGATCTGTCGAAGAAAGCAAATGCGGATTCTTGACAAACCTCAAATTTCAGCATACCATAAATCCCGTAACGGCCCTGGAGGGCTTTTGCTTTAGAATCCTCGGAGGTAGATCTAAGATGCTGATACGCTTGTTTTCCTATATGAAGCAATATAAAAAATACGCGGGAATGGCCATGGCCTGTATTGTGGCAGAGGGGCTCTGTGAGCTGATGGTACCGCTCATTATGGCCGATCTGGTGGATGTGGGCGTGGCGGGCGGAGACCGCAGCTATATCTACGGGAAGGGGCTGCAGATGGTGGCCTTTGCCCTGATAGCCCTGGTGCTGGGTGTGGGAAGCGCCCGCTTTGCGGCGCTGGCCGGTCAGGGGCTGGGCGCGGAGCTTCGGAAGGCGGAATACGAGAAGCTGCAGCGCTATTCCTTTTCCAATATCGATCATTTCCGCTCCGCTTCCCTGGTTACCAGGCTTACCAGTGATGTGACTAATATCCAGAACGCAGTGTCCATGGGCATGCGGCCCTTCTGCAGAGGACCGCTGATGCTGGTGGCAGCTACCGGTGTGGCCTTTTCCATCAACCGCAGGCTGGCACTGGTATTTTTTGTGGCGCTTCCGGTTCTGGCAGCGGCATTGTTTGTCATCACCATGAAGGTGCGTCCGCTGTATTCGAATATGCAGAAAGCGATTGATACGGTGAACCGGATTATTCAGGAGAATCTTACGGCAGTGCGGATTGTCAAGGCCTGTGTCCGGGGAGATTATGAGATTGCCAAGTTTGAGGAGGGAAACCGGAAGCTGCGGGAGGAATCGGAGACAGCCTTCCGGTTAGCTGCTCTTAACATGCCGGCCATGCAGTTTGTGATGTATGGAACGATTCTGGGGATTCTGCTGTTTGGCGGACGGCTGATTCAGAGCGGCCAGATGAAGGTGGGAGAGCTGACCGGGTTTTTAAGCTATGTACTGCAAATCCTGAATTCTCTGATGATGATTTCCAACGTATTTCTTCTGCTGACCCGTTCCATGGCCTCCGGCGCGCGAATTCTGGAGGTGATCGACGAGAAGGTGGATCTAACCGATGAGAACGCGCGGGATATTGAAGTGAAGCACGGCAGCGTAGAGTTCGATCATGTGTGGTTCAAATATAAAAAGGAAGCGAAGGAGTATGTGCTTTCTGATATTTCCTTCCATATAGAAGCGGGCCAGACGGTAGGTATCATCGGCCAGACCGGCGCCGCCAAATCTACGCTGGTGCAGCTGATTCCGAGACTCTATGACGCGACGGAGGGCGTGGT
>CAKRTY010000307.1 GCA_934402125.1 uncultured Anaerosacchariphilus sp.
ATGGTTACGACAATCATGAAGGCCATCGGGATCAGGAACATCTTATTGTTCTTGCCTGCGTTGCCAAGCCAGGTAGCTACGGCCAGAAGACCGATACCGGCCAGAAGCTGGTTAGCGGCTCCGAACAGACCCCAGATCTTTGCGTAGCCTGTCATACCGAGCAGGATACCCAGAACTACCGTCAGGATAGTTGCGAAGTAGGGATTTACCATAACCTTCTTCCAGCCTTCCTTTACGTCTTTTGCGGTCTCACCCGGCTCAAGCCAGAACTCCTGGAACATGAAACGTGCCAGACGGGTAGCCGTATCCAGAGAGGTCAGACAGAACGCGGAGTAAGTCAGTACCAGAAGAGAATTCAGGATGCTGTAGCTTCCCGGAATGACATCGTCGATCATGTGGGCAATACCGCCGCCGAAGATAGCGGTCGCTCCGGTCAGGGCTGCATCCGGATGGGCTGCGTTCCACTTATAAGCATAGCCGATAGCGCACAGGGTCAGGATTGCAAGCACACACTCCAGAAGCATTCCGCCGTAAGCAATGGGCTTTGCGTCTTTTTCTCTGTCCAGCTGCTTGGAAGTAGTTCCGGAGGATACCAGAGAATGGAAACCGGAAATCGCGCCGCAGGCAACGGTAGTAAACAGAACCGGGAACATATACTGCACACCATTTCCATTATCTACAGCAAAGCTTGTCACTGCCGGGAAGGTGCTGTCAAAGGTCGGATGTGCCATAACGACACCGAAGAACGCCACTGCCAGCATTGCGTAAAGCAGGAAGGAGCTCAGGTAGTCACGGGGCTGCAGTAAGATCCATACCGGCGTTACAGAAGCGATGGCGATATAGAGTCCTACAATCCACATCCATGTCTTGGTGGACAGGTAAATCGGATGGAAATTCATACCAACTGCCATGATAAGAACGATAGCCAGTACGCCGACTACGGAAGCGATGCCCATAGGCATGTTCCGGCGGTATACACAGAAGCCAAATACAATCGCAATGACGATGAACAGCATGGAAATCATGGCTACGGTAGCCGGAGTCTCGGATGCCGCCAGATTCAGAGCGCCGCTCTCATCGTATACAGCGCCGAAGGTAGACGCTACGATCGAAGCAAAGGCTGCCACTACCAGAATCAGGGTCAGATAGGAGAAGATGATGAACAGCTGCTTTGCGCGCTTGCTCATATTGGAGGAGATAATCTCACCGATGGACTGTCCTTTGTTGCGGACAGAAGCAAACAGTGCGCCGAAGTCATGGACGCCTCCGAAGAAAATACCGCCAACCAGAACCCAGAGGGTTACCGGCAGCCAGCCGAACATTGCCGCGCCAATGGGGCCTGTAATAGGGCCTGCGCCTGCAATAGAAGAAAAATGATGTCCCATCAGGACCGGAGCCTTTGCCGGAACGTAGTCTACGCCGTCCTCCATGGTATGAGCCGGTGTCTCAGTTTTGCTGTCACCTACGCCCCACTGCTTGCACAGCCATCCGCCGTAGCAGATATAGCCTACAATCAGAATTGCGACACAGATGAGAAGAAGTACCAGTGAATTCATGATTACATACTCCCTTTCTTTTTCTTAGGATATAAAATATTTTTCAAAATTTTCGCTGTCTGACGGCCGCTTCCGTTGGCGTCTATCTGTCCTGTGGAAACCTGGATTGCCGCGGTGCGGTGCTCCATCCAGCCATGCAGTGAAAAATGAAAACTTTTGGAAATGCGGCATTTCTTCAATGCCCTTCTCGCGTCCTCGTCGCAGGTATCGCAGACAAATACCGGCGTGATATAGGAGGCCATATGCCCCGGCCCCACCTGAATCCGCTGCATCCCGTCCTCCTGGATATAAGCTCTCCACTTCTCGTAAAGCTCCAGGGTCAGATGCGGGATATCCACCAGGTAAAGGAACTCCTCATTGTCTGCCGACCAGAGCTCCGCCTTCTTCGACAGCACGTATCGCTCCGAATGCTCGAAGTAATCGCAGCGGGCTGTCACGGGGGTACCGTCCTCCGTCAGGTGAATATCATAGTAAGTCTGATAGCTTTTCAGCAGCCGTTCAATGGCCGCCTCTCTTGTATACTCCATAAACTGCTAACTCTTTCGTCAATTCTAAAAAATTGATAAACTTTCTTAAAAACTTTTTATAGTATAATACTTTTTAGGTATCGTTGCAATACCTTTTAAGTGGAATTTTGCCATTTTTTTCATAAACTTGTCCGGTTTCCGACAAAAAATGGCCAAAAAAGGATCGCGGCAGAGCTTCTGGTGTGCTACCTGTCAATAGGACAATAAAAAATAACAAATTTTTGTATCGTCAGCCGAATTACGGC
>CAKRTY010000308.1 GCA_934402125.1 uncultured Anaerosacchariphilus sp.
GGCGTATCCTGTCCGCCGGAGAAAATTGAAAATATTATCACGGACATGAACGCCCCGGCGGATATGCTCCGTGAATTTCGTGAAATGGGAACCTGGGTATACCAGGTAGATTAGGAGACGAGACTACAATGAAAGTAAATAAAATCAAAACACATGAACTGGAAAAATGCTATTCCATCTGTCCGCTGACCTACAACGGAACAGAGCATATGCTGGTAGCAGCAGAGAAAGTGAACAAGTGTCTGCTGTTTGATCTGGATGGAAATCTGGAGGAAACCGTATGGGATGAGCCCGGCGGAGTTATGACGATGGTTCAGATTCCGGGAAGCAACGGCGAGTTCCTGGCTACCCATAAATTCTACTCACCGAACGATTCCAAGGAGGCGAAGATTATCCTGGCTTCTCCTAAGGGAAAAAATGACTGGGCGGTAAAGACCATTGCGGATCTGCCCTTCGTACATCGTTTTGATATCCTGACCAGAGGCGGCGTAAACTACATCATTGCCTGCGCGCTGAAGTCCGGTCATGAGTTCAAGGATGACTGGAGCATGCCGGGTAAGATCTGGGTAGGCGAGCTTCCGGCAGATTTAAGCGATATCAATGAGGACAACCAGGTGAAGCTGGTGCCGCTGAAGGAGAACCTGCTGAAGAATCATGGTTACTGCCGTGTAGAGAAGGACGGCGTCATGAGCGGTATCGTGGGAACCGAGAATGGCATTTTCAAGGTGACACCGCCGGCAGAAAAGGGCGGCGAGTGGACCGTAGAAACTCTGACAGAGGATCCGGCCAGCGATATGACCTTTGCTGATTTCGATGGAGACGGCGAGGATGAAATGCTGGTTATGACCCCGTTCCATGGCGATACCATCAAGATCTATAAGAAGGCTGACGGTAAGTACAGCTGCATCAAGACCTTCGAAGGCGCCTATGAGTTCCTGCACGGTATCTGGGGCGCAGAGATTCTGGGCAAGGGCATGGCAATCATCGGCAACCGTAAGGGCGACCGCGACCTGATGGCATGCTACCACGACGGCAAGGACTATGTTCTGGAAGTTCTGGATCATAACGTAGGACCGGCAAACACCCGTGTATACAAGAAGCCGGGCAACAAGCTGGGTATCCTGTCCACCAACCGCGAGATTGACGAGATCGCGTTCTATGAGATTGAGAGCCTGTAAGCAGGATCTTTGTAGGAAAGGATAAAGCATGAAGCATACAGCATTGGATTATATGAGAAGGCTATGCCGAATACGCTGACCTGGAAAGAAAAGCTGGAGGCAGCGAAGGAAGCAGGATACGATTTTGTAGAAATCAGCATTGACGAAACCGATGACAAGCTGGCTCGTCTGGACTGGACAAAGGAAGAACGTCTGGAGCTGGTAAAGACCATGTACGAGGTGGGACTGCCCATCCGCAGCATGTGCCTGTCCGGACATCGGAAGTACCCGCTGGGAAGCAGCGATCCGGCTACAGAGGCAAGAAGCCTGGAGATTATGGAAAAGGCCATTCAGCTGGCAGACGATCTGGGCGTCCGCATCATCCAGCTGGCAGGCTACGACGTATATTATGACGAATCCACACCGGAGACCGTAGAACGTTTCGGACGGAATCTCAAAAAGGCAGCCCGTATGGCAGCCAGAGCAGGCGTGCTCATGGGCTTTGAAACCATGGAAACAGAATTTATGGATACCTGTGAGAAATCCATGAAATATGTGGATGAGATCAACTCCACTTACTTGAATGTGTATCCCGACTGTGGTAATATCAATAATGCGGCAATTACCTATGGAACCGACGTGCTTGCAGATCTCAGAAGCTGCGACGGTCATGTGGTTGCCATGCATTTAAAGGAGACAGTCCCGGGCAAGTTCCGTGACATGATGTACGGAGAGGGACAGGTAGATTTCCCGGCGATGATTGATACCGTATGGGAGATCGGTGTGCGCCGTTTTGTAACGGAGTTCTGGTATCTGGGCAAGGAGGACTGGAAGGCAGATCTGCATTTTGCCAATTCTGCTATGAGAAAGCTCCTGGATCAGAAGGCGGACGACTAAAGGAGGAGAAATCATGTTAGAGGAACTGAAAAAACAGGTATACGAAGCTAATATGGAGCTTCCGAGAAGAGGACTTATCACCTATACATGGGGAAATGTCAGCGGAATCGACCGGGAAAAGGGACTTTTTGTAATCAAACCCAGCGGAGTAGAGTACGATCTGCTGAAGCCGGAGGATATGGTAGTTATCGACCTTGAGGGCAATAAGGTAGAGGGTGATTACAATCCGTCTTCCGATACACCGACCCATCTGGAGCTGTATAAGGC
>CAKRTY010000309.1 GCA_934402125.1 uncultured Anaerosacchariphilus sp.
CTGTTCTGTCTCCGTTTTTCCCACACGGTATTCCGATAAGGGATAGACCCGGATTCCTTCGGCCTCTGCCCGGCGACTCAGTTCGCTTTCTGAAAGACCGTTGTGGAATTCCAGCAGCAGATGGACGCCGGCGTCTTCTCCGCGGATGGTACAAATCCCAGACAGCTGTTTCAGCTCACCCACCAGGATCTCCTGCTTATGGCCGTAGATGGCGCGCATCCGGTTCAGATGACGTTCGTAATGGCCTTCTTTGAGGAAGCTGTTCAGGATCATCTGATCGATACGGGATACCGTAGAGGAAAAGCGCTGAAGCTCCGGTTCGCAGGTCGCGAGAAGCGGCTCCGGCAGTACCAGATAGCTGATTCGGATGGCCGGGGCAATGGATTTGGAGAAGGTTCCGATATAAATGACTTTCCCTGTCCGATCCGCGCCCTGCAGCGCGGGAATCGGCTTGCCGCGATAACGGAATTCGCTGTCGTAATCGTCCTCGATGAGGTATCGGTCTTCTTTTTCCGCAGCCCATTTCAGGAGCTCCAGACGCCGTTTGATGGGCATAACGATACCAAGGGGATACTGATGGGAGGGCATGACGTAAGCCACATCCGCGCCGGACGCGGTCAGCTCTTCCACCCGCATGCCGGAGGCGTCCACAGGCACGGTACAGAGCTGAAATCCCATTTTTTCGAATATTCCGTAAGCATGCTTGTAGGTGGGGCTCTCCATGGCCAGCCTTCGCTTTCCCAGAATCGCGGATATCAGCATCATCAGATAGTCGTTTCCCGCTCCCAGCACAACCTGCTCCGGACGGCAGTTGACGCCCCGGGCCTGGTGAAGGTACCGGCTGATGGTCTCCCGGAGCTCCCACTCGCCCTTGGGATCTCCCAGCTGGAACAGCTCCTTCCGATCGTCCAGCAGCACATTTCTTGTGATCTTACGCCATACGCCATAGGGAAAGCTGTCCAGATCGATGCCGTTGGGCGTAAAGTCGTATTTCCATCGCTTTTCTTCGGTCTTTGGCGCGGCTTCGCCTCTGTCCTCCCCGTTTTTCAGATGATACAGCCCTTCAATCCGGCAGGCATAATAGCCCTTGCAGGGAACGGACTCCACATACCCCTCCGACAGCAGCTGCTCATAGGCCAGATCCACGGTACTGCGGCTTACTTCCAGATAACGAGAAAGAGCCCGGCTGGAGGGAAGCTTCTCTCCAGCCAGGATCTTATGTTCCTGGATATCCTGTTTGATATAATGGTAAATCTGTTCGTACAAAGGCGTTTCTGCCTTTGCGTTCAGGCTTATCGTCAGTTCTCGCATCGGTCTCTTATGCCTTCGGAAGCTTAAAGGAGCTCTTCAGGGATACAATTCGGTTAAATACCATTTTTTCCGGAGTGGAATCCTTGTAGTCTACGCAGAAGAAGCCGTTTCTTACGAACTGGAAGCTGTCAAAGGCCTTGGCACCCTCGAAGCCCGGCTCCAGGTACGCATGCTCGACCACGGTCAGGGAGTTGGGATTCAGGTTCAGGCTGCCATCCTCATTGTATACGCCCTTTTCCTCGTCAATGATATTTTCGTAGAGACGAACCTGTGCGTCAATGGCGTAGGGAGCCGGTACCCAGTGGATCGTTCCCTTTACCTTACGGCCGGTAAAGCCGCTGCCTGCCTTTGTCTCCGGATCATAGGTACAATGTACCTCGATCGCCTTGCCATTCTCGTCCTTGACAAAGCTCTCACATTTTACAAAGTAAGCGTGCATCAGGCGCACCTCGTTGCCCGGGAAAAGACGGAAGTACTTCTTCGGCGGCTCCTCCATAAAGTCGTCGCGCTCAATATAGAGTTCCCGGCAGAAGGGAACCTTACGGCTGCCAAGTTCCTCATTTTCCAGGTTGTTGGCTGCGTCCAGATATTCCACCTGTCCTTCCGGATAGTTGTCGATCACCAGCTTAATCGGATCGAGGACTGCCATCAGACGCGGTTTCTTCAGCTTCAGATCCTCGCGGATGCAGTACTCCAGCATAGCATAGTCTACGGAAGACTGGCTCTTGGATACGCCGCAGAGGTCTACGAACATTTTGATGGACTCCGGTGTAAAGCCACGGCGGCGGAGCGCTGCGATGGATACCAGACGCGGATCATCCCAACCGTCTACGATACCTTCCTCTACCAGCTTTTTGATATACCGCTTACCGGTAACCACGTTGGTCAGGTACAGCTTCGCGAACTCAATCTGTCTGGGCGGCTGCGGATACTCAAGCTCCCGCACAACCCAGTCGTACAGCGGTCTGTGATCCTCGAATTCCAGGGTACAGATGGAATGTGTAATTC
>CAKRTY010000310.1 GCA_934402125.1 uncultured Anaerosacchariphilus sp.
AGCATATCCGGCAGAGGCCCGCTCAGACAGTAGTCCTCCAGAGAAAGAAAGGTCTCATAGCTGATGGGCCGGGATAAAATCCGATCCAGGAACTCCGCCATCTTATCGTAAAGCTTCAGAAGATCGGCGAAGCGCAGGGCCGCCGTATAATCCTGCTTTTCCTCATAATAATACATTGCCCTCTGATACAGCCTCTCCAGCTGCTCCGGCGTCACGTACTTATACATCATGCGGGCCAGGAACTGACGGAACAGCCCTACAAATCTCCAGCGGCCTCCTCCTAAGTCCTCCAGAATACTTCCTTTCTTCCGGAACCGCTGTACCAGAGCTCTGGCCTCGCTCACCGATATATCCAGAATCGTCCACACCAGCTCCTCTGTCAGTTCTTCAAAGCAGGCCAGGCTTAAAAGGGCGTTCTGTTCCTCCACCTTCAGCGTCCGGAAAAACTTGATATCAATCCACAGGAATACGTCCTCCAGACACTGCTCTCTTTCCTGCCGTCCATAGCCGTGGACGCTGCCCCGCAGCGGTTCCTCCAGCATATAGATACACAGGGGCATATTGTCAAAATCCTTTTCTATATGAAGGTAGTCTTCCCGGTAAAGACGGAAGCCCTTTTTCTCCAGATAAGCGCTTACGTCCCGGTTCTCCGGCCGGATATCGGAAACTCCGTATATCCGGAGACGTCCGGCCACCCGGAAGGGCATCAGCTCCTCCGGAAGCGGCGCCGTGGAGGTGAAAATCCATCGTTCCTCCCGTCCTCTTTCCCCAACCCTTGCCCAGAGTTTTTCCA
The DNA here is from genome assembly GCA_934402125.1 of uncultured Anaerosacchariphilus sp. Lineage (GTDB taxonomy): Bacteria > Bacillota > Clostridia > Lachnospirales > Lachnospiraceae > Laedolimicola. The sequence continues at coordinate 794 of CAKRTY010000310.1, forward strand.
GTCCCGGCTGCTCCAGCAGACGTTCCAGTCCCGGAACAATCCGCACTCCGCCCTTCGTTTCCGGTATCTGATCCAGATCGGTCACAATGCAGGCGTCAAATTCCGGGTGGTGGGCCGCAAAATCCAGAACCAACCTGTTCTTTCCCCAGCCTATGGGCGCATGAAAATAAAGAATGCCGTAATTTTTTAAATCCTCGCACATTCTCTGCTCCAGCTCCGGGTGTTCGATATGCAGTTCGTCTATTTCTGCTGTCTGCGTCTTTTTCATAGACCTATTATAGCACAAGGATTTTCATTTTAGGGTACGCCGTGCATATTTCACTTTTTTTTATGAAAATATAACTTGCTTCTTGTAGAATTTTAGGTTTTGGTGTATGATAGGAAACGATTTTGTATCCGACTTTGGTATGAGACAAGAGAGGAGTTCTATTATGAAGATTATCAAACAAGTTGGAATTATTTTCTCCATCTGCGCCCTCAGCGTATTGATCGAGCATTTTCTGCCCTTTGCCCTTCCGGCCAGCGTCATCGGTATGATTTTACTCTTTCTGCTTCTGCTGAGCGGCCTTCTGAAAATTGACCATATCCGGGAGAAATCAGACTTTCTGCTGGCCAATATGGCATTTTTCTTTATTCCGGCAGGCGTGAATGTCATCAATTATCTGGACATTCTGAAGGCCAACTGGCTTCCCCTGCTGCTGATTTGTGTACTGACTACCATCATTACTTTTGCGGCCACAGCCTACAGCGTACGTTTCACCATGTATCTGCTTTCCCGCAGGAAGGGAGGCTGCCATGCGTGAATTATGGACTTCCCCTTACTTTGGCATTGCCATAAGCGTCCTGGCCTTCTGGGCCGGGGAAAAGCTGCAGAAGAAGCTGAAATCGCCCTTCTGTAATCCGCTGCTCTTCGCTATCCTGGCTATCGTGCTTGTCCTGCTGGCCTTCGATATTCCTTATGAGAGCTACAACAACGGCGGTGCGGTCATCAATATGTTTCTGGCCCCGGCTACCGCCTGCCTGGCTGTATCCATCTACACACGGATTCAGATTCTGAAGGAGAACGCCATTCCGATTCTGGTGGGCTGCACCGTAGGCTCCCTGTCCTCCATGGGCAGCGTCTATGTGCTCTGTCGGCTCTTTGGTCTGGACGAGGCCATGACCGCCTCCCTTCTGCCCAAATCCATCACCACGCCCATTGCGGTGGAGGTCTGCCAGAGCCACGGTGGTATCGTACCGGTGACCGTCATCGCTGTCATCTTTACCGGAATCCTGGGCAGCATCCTGGCTCCCTACCTGATCCGCATTTTCCGGGTGAATAATCCCATTACCGCAGGTCTGGCCATCGGAGCCTGCAGCCATGCCGTTGGCACCTCCAAGGCCCTGGAGCTCGGGGAAACAGAGGGCGCTATGAGCGGACTGGCCATCGGCGTCTGCGGAATCCTGACCGTTGTCTTTTCTATGGTGCTATTATAATGTTGGACTAAAAAAAGAATCCCGCCTGGGATTCTTT
>CAKRTY010000311.1 GCA_934402125.1 uncultured Anaerosacchariphilus sp.
CCAGATTCAGTTTTATGGCAATCTTAGTTTCTTTTGTATTGCGTTCAACAGTAGCTTCTCTTGTCATGACTGCTCCTTTTTATCCTCATCCTCAAAACGGACTGCAATGGAATTGGCGTGTGCTGTAAGCTGTTCAGAGGTTGCAAACTGGATAATATCCTTGTGGATATCCCGCAGGGCAGATTTGGAATAATACACGATGCTGGATTTCTTGATAAAGTCGTCAACGGAAAGTGCAGAGAAAAATTTAGCAGTTCCGTTGGTTGGAAGAACATGGTTCGGCCCTGCAAAATAGTCTCCAAGAGGCTCGGAGCTGTATTCGCCAATAAAGATCGCACCTGCGTTTCGAACCTTCATCATAACCTCAAAAGCATTCTTAGTCACAATTTCCATATGTTCAGAAGCAATCTCGTTAGCCGCTTCAATGGCTTCGTCCATGTCTTCTGCAATGAGAATATATCCAAAATTCTCCAGGGATTTCTCAATGATCTCTTTTCTGGAAAGAACTTTCAGGTAGCCTTCAATCTCTTTTTCCACATTCTGTGCAAGCTCTGTGCTGGTGGTGATTAGGATCGCGGAAGCCATCTCATCATGCTCCGCCTGGGACAAAAGATCTGCTGCCACATAGCGGGGATTGGCTGTTTCGTCGGCCAGCACCAGAATCTCGCTGGGACCGGCGATGGAATCAATGCTGACATAGCCGTAAACGGCTTTTTTTGCCAGGGCCACATAGATATTGCCGGGGCCTACGATTTTATCCACCTTCGGCACACTTTCCGTGCCGAAGGCCAGGGCTGCGATTGCCTGGGCTCCGCCCACCTTATAGATCTCGTCTACGCCCGCTTCGCAGGCAGCCACCAGAGTATTCGGAGATACCTTACCGTCTTTTCCGGGCGGCGTGGTCATAACAATGCGGTCTACGCCTGCCACCTTGGCAGGAACCACATTCATCAGAACGGAGGAGGGATAAACTGCCTTGCCTCCCGGCACATAGACGCCGCAGGAAGCGATGGGGCCGATTTTCTGACCCAGCAGCGTCCCGTCAGGCTTACTGTCAAACCAGCTGTACCGCCGCTGCTTCTCATGGTAGGTACGGATATTGACCAGTGCCTTTTTGATAACCTCCAGGAGCTTCGGATCCACCTGATGATAGGCCTCTTCTATCTCCTCCTTTGTAACGCGGATCGTGGAGGCGTCAAGCCGCGCGCCGTCAAAGCGCTCCGTATAGGAAAATAAAGCGGTATCTTTATTCTTTTTTACATCTTCGATGATAGCGTTTACCCGTTCGGTAAATTCACCGTAATGATTGGGACTTCTTTTCAATAATTCATCTAACAGGTTCTGTTTGCTGTTTTCATCTAATGCTATAACCTTCATTTTGACCTCCCAAGCAGATATCTGAACCAGCGGTTAAAGAGAAAGACAATGGGAACTTCCGCGGCGCAGACCAGTATTGCAACGCCCAGATTAAAGACAGGCTGGGACATTGGTATCCATTTTTTCAAAAAAAACATTCCCAATGAAACATAGTATACCACGAAAAAGGTGGCGTGTGTACACATAATCACAAGAGAATTCCGTCCAAGCCAGGACAAGACCCGGCTTACCGGGAGCATTTTGACCAGACTGATGATACCGGTACAGCATAAAAACGCGTTCAGATAGTGTACCGGATGCACATACAGATAGTGCAGATCAAAAACCGGCGCCTTCAGAGCCAGGAGACTTCCGGGAATGAGGCAGAGAACCGGCCAGCCGCCGGGCAGATCCTTAAGATACCAGCCCATCAGCAGGAATGGCAGGGCCAGCAGTCCGCGGATCAGGGTAATCAGAAGATCCAAGCCTCCAAAAGTCCATAAGCTTCCCTCCCGGAGCACATACTGATCAAGACCCAGGCTTACGGAGATCCCGTAGGAGATCCCGGCCAGCACCAGGATTCCAAGATTGCGCTTTCGGATACTGAGCTTTCCGTCCAGCAGGGAAAAGACTGCGCCTGCGATAAAATAGGCCGGCAAAAACCATAAAATATGCACGCCGTAGCCGGTAAAGGTGTCCACGTACTGCCTTGCAAGGGCAGCGCCGGAAAGTTTATCCGGCGTCAGACGGCAGGTCAGCGTATTCATGGTCAGCAACATCAGGGAAAAGGACAGATATGGCACCAGGACGCCTCTGGCCCGGCTTTTTACCGCCGCCTGGACGGAACGTTTCTCCTTTTGCTTCAGCCCCGCCAGAATTCCGCCTACGATAAAAAACAGGGGCATATGAAAGGAAGAGATCCATTTCAGGGTATCCTCCTGTATATATT
>CAKRTY010000312.1 GCA_934402125.1 uncultured Anaerosacchariphilus sp.
TTGGAGACGCCGGATCGGATTGCGCGTATGTGCGCTGAGATCTACGGCGGCCTGTATGAGGATGCGTCGGTGCATCTGAAAAAACAATTCACAGTCGAGCGGAACGACATCGTAGTAGAGAAGGATATCACCTTCTATTCCGTGTGCGAACATCATTTACTCCCCTTTTACGGAAAAGCGCATATCGGGTATATACCGAACGGTAAGGTAGTAGGCTTAAGCAAGCTGGCCCGAACCGTAGATGTATTTGCCAGAAGACCCCAGATTCAGGAAAAGCTCACGTCCCAGATCGCGGACGCGCTGGAGGAAAGCCTGAATCCCCAGGGCGTTATCGTCATGCTGGAGGCTGAGCATATGTGTATGACCATGCGCGGCATCAAAAAGCCTGGCAGCAAGACTGTCACCATGGTGACCACCGGCTGTTTTGAGAACAATTTTGAGCTGCAGAATCGCTTCCTGAATATGGTGCGCCAGTAATGGGCGGCATGGAGCGTGTAAACCGGATCTGGAACCACCCGGCCTATCAGGAGGCATTAGAGAAGCTGACCGCTTACGAAGCAGAGCGGGAGTTCTGCCGCCATACGCCGGAGCATTTTCTCAGTGTAGCCCGCCTGACCTATCTGCTTGCCCTGGAACAGGGGGTAAAAGCCGATAAGGAAATCATCTACGCAGCCGGACTTCTGCACGATATGGGCAGATACCTTCAATATGAAAATGGAACGCCCCACGACGAGGCAGGCGTGAGGCTGGCAAAACCCATATTGCAGGACTGTGGTTTCTCGGAAGGCGAGAGCGCCGAAGTGCTGAAGCTCATCGGAAGTCACCGCATGCGAAGCGAAAAATGCGATCTGTCAGGCCTGTTCTACCGGGCGGATAAGCTGTCGCGAAACTGCTTTCTGTGTCCGGCCCAGGAGGACTGCAACTGGCCGGAGGAAAAAAAGAACCTGGAGATTCGATTATAACCCGGAAAGGAGAGTGGCTGTTCCTGATAACTGGAAGCGCTGAGCGCCGAGGACACAGAACAGCTACAGTGAAAATGTATGAAAATCGGAACCAAAGAATTCGACGTAAAAAATAAAACCTATATCATGGGAATCCTGAATGTGACCCCGGATTCCTTTTCCGATGGCGGCAAATGGAACCACATGGACGCAGCTCTGGCCCATGCGGAGGAGATGATCCGCGAGGGCACCGCCATTCTGGATATCGGCGGCGAGTCTACCCGTCCAGGCCACCAGCAGATTACCGAAGAGGAGGAAATTGAAAGGGTAGCCCCGGTCATTGAGGCAGTGAAAGCCCGTTTTGACGTACCCGTATCCATCGACTCCTACAAGGCGAAGGTGGCGGCGGCAGCCATCGAAGCGGGAGCCGATCTGGTCAATGATATCTGGGGTCTCAAATACGACCCGGAGATGGCCGGACTCATTGCCCGCACCGGAGTGGCCTGCTGTCTGATGCACAATAAGAACAACACAGAGTATCAGGATTTCTACCCGGATATGCTGAAAGAGACCGAGGAGTGCGTAAAGCTGGCAAAAGCCGCAGGCATCGCAGACGACAAGATTATCCTCGACCCGGGCGTAGGCTTCGGCAAGACCTACGAGCAGAATCTGGAGACCATTTTACATATGGAGCGGTTCCATGAGCTGGGATATCCCATGCTGCTTGGCACATCACGTAAATCCGTTATCGGTCTGACCCTGGATCTGCCGGCGGATCAGAGAGTAGAGGGAACCCTGGTGACGACCGTGATGGCTGTGATGAAAAAGTACGCTTTCGTCCGTGTTCACGATATCAAGGAAAATCAGCGTACGATTCAGATGACTGAAGCGATTCTGAGAGCAGGAGAGAACTAAATGGATAAAATACAGATTAAAAACCTGGAAATCTTTGCCAATCACGGCGTATTCCCGGAGGAAAATAAGCTGGGACAGAAATTCGTGATTTCTGCGACCCTCTATACATCCACCCGACAGGCGGGGAAGACGGACGATTTGACTGCCTCCATTCATTACGGCGAGGTCAGCCAGTTTATTACAAAATTTGTTCAGGAGCACACCTGGAAGCTGCTGGAAACCGTGGTGGAGCAGCTGGCGGAAGCCATGCTTCTGCAGATTCCCCATCTGGAAAAGGTGGAGCTGGAGATTAAAAAGCCCTGGGCTCCGGTGGGACTGCCCCTGGAGACCGTGTCCGTCTCCATTGAGCGGGGCTGGCACACTGCCTACATTGCCATGGGTTCCAATATGGGCGACAAAAAAGCTTATCTGGACATGAG
>CAKRTY010000313.1 GCA_934402125.1 uncultured Anaerosacchariphilus sp.
CCTTAATATCCGTAACCTCCTCGGGACGCTCGTCGATCAGCAGGATCAGAAGCTGCATATCCGGATGGTTCCGGGTCACAGACTTGGCCACGTCCTTCAGAAGCGTCGTTTTACCTGCCTTCGGCGGGGACACGATCATACCTCTCTGTCCCTTTCCGATGGGAGAAATCAGATCCACAATCCGCATGGCGGTGCTTCCGCCCGGGCGCTCCAGATGAATCCGCTGGTTGGGGAAAATCGGCGTCAGATCCTCAAAATTCCGTCTCCGGGCTGCCTCCTCGGGACGCAGGCCGTTCACCGTCTTCAGGTACAGCAATGCCGCGAATTTCTCCGTCTGGGATCTTACCTTTATATTACCGCAGAGAATATCTCCGGTCTTCAGATTATATCTGCGAATCAGAGCCGGGTTGATGTAAATATCATTTTCACCGGGCAGATAATTATCGCTCCGAATAAAGCCGTAACCATCTACCAGCACCTCCAGAATGCCGTTGGCCACCTGTCCGCTGTCCAGATTCGTCGGCTGCTCCTGCTGCTGGGGCTGGGGAGCTGCCTGTGCCTGTCCGCCCCCGTTCCGCTCATAGGTGGGACGCTCGGTTCTCACATAACGATTCGGACGCTCGGTTCTCTCGGTCCGCTCTGTCCGTTCGGTTCGCTCTGTCCGTTCGCCCCGCTCGGCGCGCTCCGCCCGCTGCTCCTGGCGCTGCTCATAGCGCTCCTGTCTCTCCTTCTGTATCCGCTCTGCCTGGGCGATCTGCTCCTGGCGGCTTGCCTCCTCGTCCTTCTCCAGCATCAGCGTAATCAGCTCGCCTTTTTTCAGCGTAGAAGTTCCCTTCATTCCTCTGGTTTTGGCGATCGCCTTCAGCTGTGCCAGCGGCAATGATTCATATTGTTCTCTGGTCATTCCCTGTCCTCCTCATTTTTTGCCGTATCTCTATGTCTGTCATTTAAATATGCAAGCTTCTGCATTCTTTTTCCTTGGGAATCCCGCCTGATAGATGGCGGATTGAACGTTTGAGATATTATAACCTATTTTCTTCCAATTTGCAAATCCAATTTTGCTTCACAATCCGTCAAAGTAATGTTAGAATAAGGAGAAACTTCATTTAAAGCATACAGGATGGTGTCAATTGTGATAAAGAAACTGCTTCTGCCCCTTTACCTGCGGGCACACCGGCTGATGATGAAAATCTGCTGGAATCTTTTTATTCATGCTCCGCTGGATCGCCGGAAGGTGGTCTTCAGCAACTTCAACGGTGGCGGCTACGGCGACAATCCCAAGTTCATCGCCCAGGAATTTCTGCGCCGGAAGCTCCACTGGAAGCTCTATTGGGTTTCCGCCTCCGACTATGACCTGCCGGAGGGCATCCGGCCTGTCCGTCCCAATACCATTGCCTTTGCCTGGCATATGGCTACGGCCGGAACCTGGGTCGACGATACCCGGAAGCTCTATTATTTCAAAAAGCGTCCCGGCCAGTTCTACATTCAGACCTGGCACGGCGGATTAGGCCTGAAAAAAGTGGAAAAGGACTGCGAGGACGCCCTTTCCAAAGAATATGTGGCCTATGCGAAAATTGATTCCCAAAATATGGATCTTCTTCTGGCCTGCTGCCGCTGGGAAAGCGAATCCTACCGGGAGGCCTTCTGGTACGACGGGCCGATTCTGGAAAAGGGTATTCCGAAAAATGATATTTATTTTGAGGATCCGGCTCCCTATATCCGAAAGGTACATCAGCATTTTGGCCTGCCCGAGGGTACGAAGCTGGCGCTCTACGCCCCCACCTACCGTGACAGCCGCAAGACCGATATGTCCAACCTGGATTACAACCAGCTTCTGACTACCCTTGAGAAGCGCTTCGGCGGCTCCTGGGCCGTCCTGGTGCGGATGCATCCCAACGTCAGCTACAAGGATTACCCTCTGACCTACACGGACCGCATTCTGAACGCCAGTCCCTATGAGAATATGCAGGAGCTTCTGGTAGCCTCCGATATCATCATCAGCGATTACTCCGGCTGCGCCTTTGATTTTCCCATGATCGGAAAGCCCGGCTTCCTCTACGCCGAGGACTACGAGGAAATGAAGCGCACCAAAGACTATTATTTTCAACTGGAGGATCTGCCCTTTACCCTGGCCCTCACCAACGGGCAGCTGATGGAGCAGATCGAGCATTTCGATGAGAAGGATTATCAGAAAAAATGTAAGGATTTCTGCGATATGCTGGGCTTCTATGACGACGGCCACGCGTCCGGAGCGGTGGTTGATCTG
>CAKRTY010000314.1 GCA_934402125.1 uncultured Anaerosacchariphilus sp.
GATGAAGAATCCCCGTCCGACCCGTGCAGAGACCACAGATGTGGCCAACGCTATCTATCAGGGAACCAGCGCTATCATGCTGTCCGGAGAGACTGCTTCCGGCCAGTATCCGGTAGAGGCGCTGAAGACCATGGTAAAGATTGCCCTGCGTACCGAGGCGGATATCGATTACGACAGACTTTTTAAGCATCGGAGTATCGAGGATCGTACGGATATTACCAATGCGGTATCCCATGCGACCTGTACTACAGCGGTAGACCTGCAGGCGGCGGCTATTATTACCGTAACCAAGTCCGGCCGTACGGTAGGTATGGTAGCCAAGCATCATCCGGGCTGCATGATCATCGGCTGCTGTATGGACGATTATGTATGCAGACAGCTGAACCTGTACTGGGGCGTACAGCCGCTGCTTCTGGCCAAGGAGGAGGAAGCAGAGGCACTGTTCAACAGCGCTGTAACCGCAGCTGAGGAAGCCGGCCTGGTATCCAGAGGGGATCTGACAGTTCTGACCGCAGGCGTACCCCTGGGCGTTACCGGAACCACAAACCTGATCAAGGTTCAGGTAGCAGGAAAAATCCTGGTAAAGGGCAAGGGTTACACCAAGAAAAAGGTCTGCGGCCCTATCTGTGTGGCAGCCAATGCGGCAGAGCTTAAAAAGAGCTTTGTTGCAGGCGATATCGTCGTAGTGCCGGAGACCACCAACGAGATGCTCTCCGAGCTCAAGAGCGCCAAGGCGGTAATCGCGGAGCAGAGCGGCAACAATTCCCATGCGGCTATCGTAGGTCTGACCCTGGATATTCCGGTCATCGTAGGCGCGGTCAACGCGACGGAAATACTGAAGAATGGAGCTGTTGTGCAGGTAGATGCGGAGACAGGAACCGTTTCCAGCAACAGCTAGGAGGAAGTTTCATGGCGGAAATGACACCCATGATGCAGCAGTACCTGAAGACAAAGGAGCAATACAAGGACTGCATTTTATTCTATCGTCTGGGCGATTTTTATGAGATGTTCTTTGACGACGCGAAGATCGCGTCAAAGGAACTGGAATTAACCTTAACCGGAAAAAGCTGTGGATTGGAGGAACGCGCACCTATGTGTGGCGTTCCTTATCATGCTGTAGAGGGGTATCTGAACCGGCTGGTATCCAGAGGCTATAAGGTGGCTATCTGCGAGCAGGTGGAGGATCCGAAGGAAGCCAAAGGGCTGGTGGCCCGGGAAGTGGTGCGAATCGTAACGCCGGGTACGAACCTGAGTACCGCAGATGAGACAAAGAACAATTACCTCATGTGTATCGTCTATCTGTCCGATCGGTACGGGATCTCTACGGCAGACATTACCACCGGAGATTACCTGGTTACGGAGGTGGATTCCGAGCGGAAGCTTCTGGACGAGATCAATAAGTTTGCCCCGGCGGAGATCATCTGCAACGAGGCTTTTTCCATGAGCGGCGTAGATCTGGAGGACTTAAGATTCCGGCTGAATATCGCCCTCTATCCCCTGGAGTCCTGGTATTTTGACGACGAGCTCTGTAAGAAGACCCTGCTGGATCATTTTCAGATCGCCAGCCTGCAGGGGCTGGGACTTACAGATTTTGGCTGCGGCATGATTGCAGCGGGCGCTTTGCTGAAATATCTTTACGAGACGCAGAAGCAGCCCCTGACCCATATGACCCATCTGCAGTCCTATACCATTGGGAAGTACATGATCATCGACAGCTCCAGCCGGAGAAACCTGGAGCTGACAGAAACCCTGCGGGAAAAGCAGAAGCGGGGGTCCCTTCTGTGGGTGCTGGATAAGACCAAAACCGCCATGGGCGCCAGAGCCCTGCGGACCATGGTGGAGCAGCCCCTGATTGACCGGGCGGAGATCGAGAAGCGTCACGAGGCCATTGAAGAGCTGAATCAGAACGCGATCAACCGGGAAGAACTGCGGGAATATCTAAACCCCATTTACGATTTGGAGCGTCTCATCGGACGCATCAGCTATAAGACCGCCAACCCAAGAGATCTGATTGCTTTCCGGACTTCCCTGGAAATGCTGCCCCATATCCATACGCTTCTGGAAGATTTTTCCTCCCCGTTGCTCTGTGAGCTCCGGGAAGAGCTGGACACCCTGTCGGATCTGCAGGCTATGATAGCACAGGCCATTCAGGAGGATCCGCCCATCTCCATCCGGGACGGCGATATCATCAAGGACGGATACCATGAGGACGTGGATCGGTTCCGGAAGGCCAAAACAGAAGGAAAGAGCTGGCTGGCCAGGC